>NZ_CAOLGM010000130.1:0-12392 GCF_948475835.1 uncultured Escherichia sp.
GCGAAGGAACAAAAAGCGGATATGGTCGCCCACGTTTTCCATTCCGTGGCATCAAAATACGATGTCATGAATGATTTGATGTCATTTGGTATTCATCGTTTGTGGAAGCGATTCACGATTGATTGCAGCGGCGTACGCCGTGGGCAGACCGTGCTGGATCTGGCTGGTGGCACCGGCGACCTGACAGCGAAATTCTCCCGCCTGGTCGGAGAAACTGGCAAAGTGGTCCTTGCTGATATCAATGAATCCATGCTCAAAATGGGACGCGAGAAGCTGCGTAATATCGGTGTGATTGGCAACGTTGAGTATGTTCAGGCGAACGCTGAGGCGCTGCCGTTCCCGGATAACACCTTTGATTGCATCACCATTTCGTTTGGTCTGCGTAACGTCACCGACAAAGATAAAGCACTGCGTTCAATGTATCGCGTGCTGAAACCCGGCGGCCGCCTGCTGGTGCTTGAGTTCTCGAAGCCAATTATCGAGCCGCTGAGCAAAGCCTATGATGCATACTCCTTCCATGTGCTGCCGCGTATTGGCTCACTGGTCGCGAACGACGCCGACAGCTACCGTTATCTGGCAGAATCCATCCGTATGCATCCCGATCAGGATACCCTGAAAGCCATGATGCAGGATGCCGGATTCGAAAGTGTCGACTACTACAATCTGACGGCAGGGGTTGTGGCGCTGCATCGTGGTTATAAGTTCTGACAGGAGACCGGAAATGCCTTTTAAACCTTTAGTGACGGCAGGAATTGAAAGTCTGCTCAACACCTTCCTGTATCGCTCACCCGCGCTGAAAACAGCCCGCTCGCGTCTGCTGGGTAAAGTATTGCGCGTGGAGGTAAAAGGCTTTTCGACGTCATTGATTCTGGTGTTCAGCGAACGCCAGGTTGATGTACTGGGCGAATGGGCAGGCGATGCTGACTGCACCGTTATCGCCTACGCCAGTGTGTTGCCGAAACTTCGCGATCGCCAGCAGCTTACCGCACTGATTCGCAGTGGTGAGCTGGAAGTGCAGGGCGATATTCAGGTGGTGCAAAACTTCGTTGCGCTGGCAGATCTGGCAGAGTTCGACCCTGCGGAACTGCTGGCCCCTTATACCGGTGATATCGCCGCTGAAGGAATCAGCAAAGCCATGCGCGGAGGCGCAAAGTTCCTGCATCACGGCATTAAGCGCCAGCAACGTTATGTGGCGGAAGCCATTACTGAAGAGTGGCGTATGGCACCCGGTCCGCTTGAAGTGGCCTGGTTTGCGGAAGAGACGGCTGCCGTCGAGCGTGCTGTTGATGCCCTGACCAAACGGCTGGAAAAACTGGAGGCTAAATGACGCCAGGTGAAGTACGGCGCCTATATTTCATCATTCGCACTTTTTTAAGCTACGGACTTGATGAACTGATCCCCAAAATGCGTATCACCCTGCCGCTACGGCTATGGCGATACTCATTATTCTGGATGCCAAATCGGCATAAAGACAAACTTTTAGGTGAGCGACTACGACTGGCCCTGCAAGAACTGGGGCCGGTTTGGATCAAGTTCGGGCAAATGTTATCAACCCGCCGCGATCTTTTTCCACCGCATATTGCCGATCAGCTGGCGTTATTGCAGGACAAAGTTGCTCCGTTTGATGGCAAGCTGGCGAAGCAGCAGATTGAAGCTGCAATGGGCGGCTTGCCGGTAGAAGCGTGGTTTGACGATTTTGAAATCAAGCCGCTGGCTTCTGCTTCTATCGCCCAGGTTCATACCGCGCGATTGAAATCGAATGGTAAAGAGGTGGTGATTAAAGTCATCCGCCCGGATATTTTGCCGGTCATTAAAGCGGATCTGAAACTTATCTACCGTCTGGCTCGCTGGGTGCCGCGTTTGCTGCCGGATGGTCGCCGTCTGCGCCCAACCGAAGTGGTGCGCGAGTACGAAAAGACCTTGATTGATGAACTGAATTTGCTGCGGGAATCTGCCAACGCCATTCAGCTTCGGCGCAATTTTGAAGACAGCCCGATGCTCTACATCCCGGAAGTTTACCCTGACTATTGTAGTGAAGGGATGATGGTGATGGAGCGCATTTACGGCATTCCGGTGTCTGATGTTGCGGCGCTGGAGAAAAACGGCACTAACATGAAATTGCTGGCGGAACGCGGCGTGCAGGTGTTCTTCACTCAGGTCTTTCGCGACAGCTTTTTCCATGCCGATATGCACCCTGGCAACATCTTCGTAAGCTATGAACACCCGGAAAACCCGAAATATATCGGCATTGATTGCGGGATTGTTGGCTCGCTAAACAAAGAAGATAAACGCTATCTGGCAGAAAACTTTATCGCCTTCTTTAATCGCGACTATCGCAAAGTGGCAGAGCTACACGTCGATTCTGGCTGGGTGCCACCAGATACCAACGTTGAAGAGTTCGAATTTGCCATTCGTACGGTCTGTGAACCTATCTTTGAGAAACCGCTGGCCGAAATTTCGTTTGGACATGTACTGTTAAATCTGTTTAATACGGCGCGTCGCTTCAATATGGAAGTGCAGCCGCAACTGGTGTTACTCCAGAAAACCCTGCTCTATGTCGAAGGGGTAGGACGCCAGCTTTATCCGCAGCTCGATTTATGGAAAACAGCGAAGCCTTTCCTGGAGTCGTGGATTAAAGATCAGGTCGGTATTCCTGCGCTGGTGAGAGCATTTAAAGAAAAAGCGCCGTTCTGGGTCGAAAAAATGCCAGAACTGCCTGAATTGGTTTACGACAGTTTGCGCCAGGGCAAGTATTTACAGCACAGTGTTGATAAGATTGCCCGCGAGCTTCAGTCAAATCATGTACGTCAGGGACAATCGCGTTATTTTCTCGGAATTGGCGCTACGTTAGTATTAAGTGGCACATTCTTGTTGGTCAGCCGACCTGAGTGGGGGCTGATGCCCGGCTGGTTAATGGCAGGTGGTCTGATCGCCTGGTTTGTCGGTTGGCGCAAAACACGCTGATTTTTTCATCGCTCAAGGCGGGCCGTGTAACGTATAATGCGGCTTTGTTTAATCATCATCTACCACAGAGGAACATGTATGGGTGGTATCAGTATTTGGCAGTTATTGATTATTGCCGTCATCGTTGTACTGCTTTTTGGCACCAAAAAGCTCGGCTCCATCGGTTCCGATCTTGGTGCGTCGATCAAAGGCTTTAAAAAAGCAATGAGCGATGATGAACCAAAGCAGGATAAAACCAGTCAGGATGCTGATTTTACTGCGAAAACTATCGCCGATAAGCAGGCGGATACGAATCAGGAACAGGCTAAAACAGAAGACGCGAAGCGCCACGATAAAGAGCAGGTGTAATCCGTGTTTGATATCGGTTTTAGCGAACTGCTATTGGTGTTCATCATCGGCCTCGTCGTTCTGGGGCCGCAACGACTGCCTGTGGCGGTAAAAACGGTAGCGGGCTGGATTCGCGCGTTGCGTTCACTGGCGACAACGGTGCAGAACGAACTGACCCAGGAGTTAAAACTCCAGGAGTTTCAGGACAGTCTGAAAAAGGTTGAAAAGGCGAGCCTCACTAACCTGACGCCCGAACTGAAAGCGTCGATGGATGAACTACGCCAGGCCGCGGAGTCGATGAAGCGTTCCTACGTTGCAAACGATCCTGAAAAGGCGAGCGATGAAGCGCACACCATCCATAACCCGGTGGTGAAAGATAATGAAGCTGCGCATGAGGGCGTAACGCCTGCCGCTGCACAAACGCAGGCCAGTTCGCCGGAACAGAAGCCAGAAACCACGCCAGAGCCGGTGGTAAAACCTGCTGCGGACGCTGAACCGAAAACCGCTGCACCTTCCCCTTCGTCGAGTGATAAACCGTAAACATGTCTGTAGAAGATACTCAACCGCTTATCACGCATCTGATTGAGCTGCGTAAGCGTCTGCTGAACTGCATTATCGCGGTGATCGTGATATTCCTGTGTCTGGTCTATTTCGCCAATGACATCTATCACCTGGTATCCGCGCCATTGATCAAGCAGTTGCCGCAAGGTTCAACGATGATCGCCACCGACGTGGCCTCGCCGTTCTTTACGCCGATCAAGCTGACCTTTATGGTGTCGCTGATTCTGTCAGCGCCGGTGATTCTCTATCAGGTGTGGGCATTTATCGCCCCAGCGCTGTATAAGCATGAACGTCGCCTGGTGGTGCCGCTGCTGGTTTCCAGCTCGCTGCTGTTTTATATCGGCATGGCGTTCGCCTACTTTGTGGTCTTTCCGCTGGCATTTGGCTTCCTTGCCAATACCGCGCCGGAAGGGGTACAGGTATCCACCGACATCGCCAGCTATTTAAGCTTCGTTATGGCGTTGTTTATGGCGTTTGGTGTCTCCTTTGAAGTGCCTGTGGCAATTGTGCTGCTGTGCTGGATGGGGATTACCTCGCCAGAAGACTTACGCAAAAAACGCCCGTATGTGCTGGTTGGTGCATTCGTTGTCGGGATGCTGCTGACACCGCCGGATGTCTTCTCGCAAACGCTGTTGGCGATCCCGATGTACTGTCTGTTTGAAATCGGTGTCTTCTTCTCACGCTTTTACGTTGGTAAAGGGCGAAATCGGGAAGAGGAAAACGACGCTGAAGCAGAAAGCGAAAAAACTGAAGAATAAATTCAACCGCCCGTCAGGGCGGTTGTCATATGGAGTACAGGATGTTTGATATCGGCGTTAATTTGACCAGTTCGCAATTTGCGAAAGACCGTGATGATGTTGTAGCGCGCGCTTTTGACGCGGGAGTTAATGGGCTACTCATCACCGGCACTAACCTGCGTGAAAGCCAGCAGGCGCAAAAGCTGGCGCGTCAGTATTCGTCCTGTTGGTCAACGGCGGGCGTACATCCTCACGACAGCAGCCAGTGGCAAGCTGCGACTGAAGAAGCGATTATTGAGCTGGCCGCGCAGCCAGAAGTGGTGGCGATTGGTGAATGTGGTCTCGACTTTAACCGCAACTTTTCGACGCCGGAAGAGCAGGAACGCGCTTTTGTTGCCCAGCTACGCATTGCCGCAGATTTAAACATGCCGGTATTTATGCACTGTCGCGATGCCCACGAGCGGTTTATGACATTGCTGGAGCCGTGGCTGGATAAACTGCCTGGTGCGGTTCTTCATTGCTTTACCGGCACACGCGAAGAGATGCAGGCGTGCGTGGCGCGTGGAATTTATATCGGCATTACCGGTTGGGTTTGCGATGAACGACGCGGGCTGGAGCTGCGGGAATTGTTGCCGTTGATTCCGGCGGAGAAATTGCTGATCGAAACTGATGCGCCGTATCTGCTCCCGCGCGATCTCACGCCAAAGCCATCATCCCGGCGCAACGAGCCAGCCCATCTGCCCCATATTTTGCAACGTATTGCGCACTGGCGTGGAGAAGATGCCGCATGGCTGGCTGCCACCACGGATGCCAATGTCAAAACACTGTTTGGGATTGCGTTTTAGAGTTTGCGGAACTCGGTGTTCTTCACACTGTGCTTAATCTCTTTATTAATAAGATTAAGCAATAGCATGGAGCGAGCCTCACCATCGGGTTCGGTGAAAATGGCCTGAAAGCCTTCGAACGCGCCTTCGGTAATAATCACCTTATCACCCGGATAAGGGGTTGCCGGATCGACAATGTCTTTCGGTTTATATACCGATAGCTGATGAATCACCGCCGATGGGACTATCGCTGGCGACGCGCCAAAGCGCACGAAGTGGCTGACACCGCGGGTCGCGTTGATAGTCGTGGTATGAATCACTTCTGGATCAAATTCGACAAACAGGTAGTTGGGAAACAATGGCTCACTGACTGCAGTACGTTTTCCACGCACGATTTTTTCCAGGGTGATCATCGGTGCCAGGCAATTCACAGCCTGTCTTTCGAGGTGTTCCTGGGCACGTTGAAGTTGCCCGCGCTTGCAGTACAGTAAATACCAGGATTGCATAATGACTCTTATCCGTTTAATCGGGGCGCAAGGATAGCAAAAGCTTTACGCTAAGTTAATTATATTCCCCGGTTTGCGTTATACCGTCAGAGTTCACGCTAATTTAACAAATTTACAGCATCGCAAAGATGAACGCCGTATAATGGGCGTAGATTAAGAGGCTACAATGGACGCCATGAAATATAACGATTTACGCGACTTCCTGACACTGCTTGAACAGCAGGGTGAGCTAAAACGTATCACGCTCCCGGTGGATCCGCATCTGGAAATCACTGAAATTGCTGACCGCACTTTGCGTGCCGGTGGGCCTGCGCTGTTGTTCGAAAACCCTAAAGGCTACTCAATGCCGGTGCTGTGCAACCTGTTCGGTACGCCAAAGCGCGTGGCAATGGGCATGGGGCAGGAAGATGTTTCGGCGCTACGTGAAGTTGGTAAATTATTGGCGTTTCTGAAAGAGCCGGAGCCGCCAAAAGGTTTCCGCGACCTGTTTGATAAACTGCCGCAGTTTAAGCAAGTATTGAACATGCCGACAAAGCGGCTGCGTGGTGCGCCCTGCCAACAAAAAATCGTCTCTGGCGATGACGTCGATCTCAATCGCATTCCCATTATGACCTGCTGGCCGGAAGATGCCGCGCCGCTGATTACCTGGGGGCTGACAGTGACGCGCGGCCCGCATAAAGAGCGGCAGAATCTGGGCATTTATCGCCAGCAGCTGATTGGTAAAAACAAACTGATTATGCGCTGGCTGTCGCATCGCGGCGGCGCGCTGGATTATCAGGAGTGGTGTGCGGCGCATCCGGGCGAACGTTTCCCGGTTTCTGTGGCGCTGGGTGCCGATCCCGCCACGATTCTCGGTGCAGTCACTCCCGTTCCGGATACGCTTTCAGAGTATGCGTTTGCCGGATTGCTACGTGGCACCAAGACCGAAGTGGTGAAGTGTATCTCCAATGATCTTGAAGTGCCCGCCAGTGCGGAGATTGTGCTGGAAGGGTATATCGATCCTGGTGAGATGGCGCCGGAAGGGCCGTATGGTGACCACACAGGTTACTATAATGAAGTCGATAGTTTCCCGGTGTTTACCGTGACGCATATTACCCAGCGTGAAGATGCGATTTACCATTCCACCTATACCGGGCGTCCGCCAGATGAGCCCGCGGTACTGGGCGTGGCGTTGAACGAAGTGTTTGTGCCGATTCTGCAAAAACAGTTCCCGGAAATTGTCGATTTTTACCTGCCACCGGAAGGCTGTTCTTATCGTCTGGCGGTAGTGACAATCAAAAAACAGTACGCCGGACACGCGAAGCGCGTCATGATGGGCGTCTGGTCGTTCTTACGCCAGTTTATGTACACTAAATTTGTGATCGTTTGCGATGATGACGTCAACGCACGCGACTGGAACGATGTGATTTGGGCGATTACCACCCGTATGGACCCGGCGCGGGATACTGTTCTGGTAGAAAATACGCCTATTGATTATCTGGATTTTGCCTCGCCTGTCTCCGGGCTGGGTTCAAAAATGGGGCTGGATGCCACGAATAAATGGCCGGGGGAAACCCAGCGTGAATGGGGACGTCCCATCAAAAAAGATCCAGATGTTGTCGCGCATATTGACGCCATCTGGGATGAACTGGCTATTTTTAACAACGGTAAAAGCGCCTGATGCGCGTTTGTTTTGCCCTATTTATCGATCCGACAGAGAAAGCGCATGACAACCTTAAGCTGTAAAGTGACCTCGGTAGAAGCTATCACGGATACCGTATATCGTGTCCGCATCGTGCCAGACGCGGCCTTTTCTTTTCGTGCTGGTCAGTATTTGATGGTAGTGATGGATGAGCGCGACAAACGTCCGTTCTCAATGGCCTCGACGCCGGATGAAAAAGGGTTTATCGAGCTGCATATTGGCGCTTCTGAAATCAACCTTTACGCGAAAGCAGTCATGGACCGCATCCTCAAAGATCATCAAATCGTGGTCGATATTCCCCACGGAGAAGCGTGGCTGCGCGATGATGAAGAGCGTCCGATGATTTTGATTGCGGGCGGCACCGGGTTCTCTTATGCCCGCTCGATTTTGCTGACAGCGTTGGCGCGTAACCCAAACCGTGATATCACCATTTACTGGGGCGGGCGTGAAGAGCAGCATCTGTATGATCTCTGCGAGCTTGAGGCGCTTTCGTTAAAGCACCCTGGTCTGCAAGTGGTGCCGGTGGTTGAACAACCGGAAGCAGGCTGGCGTGGGCGTACTGGTACCGTGTTAACGGCGGTATTGCAGGATCATGGTACGCTGGCAGAGCATGATATCTATATTGCCGGACGTTTTGAGATGGCGAAAATTGCCCGTGACCTGTTTTGCAGTGAGCGTAATGCGCGGGAAGATCGCCTGTTTGGCGATGCGTTTGCATTTATCTGAGATATAAAAAAACCCGCCCCTGACAGGCGGGAAGAACGGCAACTAAAACTTTATTCAGTGGCATTTAGATCTATGTCGCATCCGGCATTCGGCACACGATGCCTGATGCGACACTGGCGCGTCTTATCAGGCCTACATTGGTGCCGGATCGGTAGACCGGATAAGGCGTTCACGCCGCATCCGGCAAGTGGTTAAACCCGCTCAAACACCGTCGCAATACCCTGACCCAGACCGATACACATCGTCGCCAGACCAAACTGAACGTCTTTGTGTTCCATCAGATTCAGCAGCGTGGTGCTGATACGCGCACCGGAACAACCCAGCGGATGACCCAGCGCGATCGCACCACCATTGAGGTTGATCTTCTCGTCAATCTGCTCCATTAGCCCGAGATCTTTAATGCACGGCAGGATCTGCGCGGCAAAGGCTTCGTTCATCTCAAACACGCCGATATCGCTGGCAGAAAGCCCCGCTTTTTTCAGCGCCAGCTTCGAGGCCGGAACCGGGCCGTAACCCATAATCGATGGGTCACAACCAACGACCGCCATCGAACGCACACGAGCGCGCGGCTTAAGACCTAATTCATGGGCGCGGCTTTCACTCATCACCAGCATGGCAGCTGCGCCATCGGAAAGTGCAGAAGATGTGCCCGCCGTTACCGTACCGTTTACTGGATCAAACGCCGGACGCAGCGTGGCGAGGGCTTCCACGGTGGTTTCCGGGCGAATCACTTCGTCGTAATTAAACTGCTTCAGGACGCCGTCGGCATCGTGACCACCGGTCGGGATGATTTCATTTTTAAATGCGCCCGACTGCGTGGCGGCCCAGGCGCGGGCGTGTGACCGCGCGGCAAAGGCATCCTGCATTTCACGGCTGATACCGTGCATACGCGCCAGCATTTCTGCCGTTAAGCCCATCATGCCCGCCGCTTTGGCGACATTGCGGCTCAGGCCGGGGTGAAAATCGACGCCGTGACTCATCGGCACATGGCCCATATGCTCCACGCCGCCAACCAGACATGCCTGCGCATCGCCAGTCATGATCATTCGTGCTGCGTCATGCAGTGCCTGCATGGATGAACCACACAAGCGATTAACGGTAACCGCCGGGACAGAGTGTGGTACTTCTGCCAGCAGCGCCGCGTTACGGGCGATATTAAAACCCTGCTCCAGCGTCTGCTGCACACAACCCCAGTAAATATCGTCGAGGGCCGCCGCTTCCAGCGCCGGGTTACGCGCCAGCAGGCTACGCATTAAAGGAGCGGAGAGATCTTCTGCACGCACGTTACGAAAAGCACCGCCCTTCGAACGGCCCATCGGGGTGCGAATTGCATCGACAATGACAACCTGTTCCATTGTGACTCCTTAAGCCGTTTTCAGGTCGCCAACCGGACGGGCTGGCTCAACCGGAGGATAGTACGGTTCGTTATGACGCGCTTTATTACGCAGACCTTCCGGCACTTCATACAGCGGGCCGAGGTGCTGATATTGCTGTGCCATATCGAGGTATTTTGCGCTACCGAGGGTGTCCAGCCAGCGGAACGCGCCGCCGTGGAACGGAGGGAAGCCCAGGCCGTAGACCAGCGCCATATCCGCTTCCGCCGGAGTGGCGATAATGCCTTCCTCCAGACAGCGCACCACTTCGTTGACCATCGGGATCATCATGCGGGCGATAATCTCTTCTTCGCTGAAATCGCGCTTCGGCTGGCTCACTTCTGCCAGCAGGTCTTCAACGGCGGCGTCTTCTTCTTTCTTCGGCTTACCTTTGCTGTCTTCTTTATAACGCCAGAAACCGAGGCCGTTCTTCTGACCAAAGCGGTTGGCATCAAACAGCGCGTCGATGGCATCGCGGTAATCTTTCTGCATCCGCTGCGGGAAGCCTGCTGCCATGACAGCCTGAGCGTGATGCGCGGTATCAATGCCCACGACATCCAGCAGATATGCCGGACCCATAGGCCAGCCAAACTGTTTTTCCATCACTTTGTCGATCTTGCGGAAATCCGCGCCGTCGCGCAGCAGCTGGCTGAAACCGGCGAAATACGGGAACAGCACGCGGTTAACAAAGAAGCCGGGGCAGTCGTTAACCACAATCGGCGTCTTGCCCATCTTGCTCGCCCAGGCGACAACTTTCGCGATGGTTTCGTCGGAGCTTTTCTCGCCGCGAATAATTTCTACCAACGGCATCCGGTGTACCGGGTTAAAAAAGTGCATTCCGCAGAAGTTTTCCGGGCGTTCCAGCGCGTTGGCCAGTTCGCTGATAGGAATGGTTGAAGTGTTAGACGCCAGCACGGTATCCGGGCGTACTTTTTGTTCGGTTTCTGCCAGTACGGCTTTTTTCACTTTCGGGTTTTCGACAACCGCTTCTACCACAACATCCACGCGGTCAAACCCGGCGTAGTCGAGCGTTGGGTGGATTGTGGAGATCACGCCAGCCAGTTTCAGACCATCGATCTTGCCGCGCTCAAGCTGCTTGTTCAGCAGTTTCGCGGCTTCGGTCATGCCGAGGGTTAACGACTTGTCGTTGATATCTTTCATGACAACCGGCACGCCTTTCCACGCAGACTGGTAAGCGATGCCGCCGCCCATAATGCCTGCACCCAGCACCGCGGCCTGTTTCGGGGTTTCAACGTCTTTGGTGAGTTTCTTCGCTTTGCCTTTTACATATTGATCGTTAAGGAAAATGCCGACCAGTGCGCGGGCTTCGTTGGTATGCGCCAGCGGGACAAAACTTTTGTTTTCCAGGTTTAAGGCTTCTTCACGACCAAAACGGGCCGCAGCTTCAATGGTTTTTACTGCGGTGATGGGGGCCGGATAATGTTTCCCCGCTGTTTGTGCGACCATCCCTTTAGCGATGGTGAAGCTCATGGTGGCTTCAATCTTGCTCAGTTTTAGTGGTTCCAGCTTCGGCTGACGTTTTGCTTTCCAGTCGAGGTCGCCGTTAATGGCCTGGCGTAAAACCGCCTTTGCGCCTTCAACCAGTTTTTCTGCTTTGACTACGCCATCCACCAGACCGATTTTCAGCGCCTGATCCGCGCCGACATCTTTACCGGCGGCAATGATTTCCAGCGCACTGTCAGCGCCCAGCATACGTGGCATACGTACAGAACCGCCAAAGCCCGGCATGATGCCCAGTTTGGTTTCCGGCAGACCGATGCGCAGATCCGGCGTCGCCAGACGATAATCGGTCGCCAGCACGCATTCGCAGCCACCGCCCAGCGCATAGCCGTTGACGGCAGCAATGGTCGGCACCGGCAGATCTTCCAGGCGATTAAACACGCTATTGGCAAAGTGCAGCCACTGACTTAACTGTTCTTCAGGAACGAGGAACAGGGACAAAAATTCGGTGATATCAGCACCGACGATAAAGGCTGCTTTGTTCGAACGCAGCAGCAGCCCTTTTAGATCTGATTGCTGTTCCAGCACGCCGATGGCCTCGCCGAGGCTGGCGACGGTCGCAGTGTCGAGTTTATTAACTGAACCTGGGGCATCAAATACCAGTTCGGCAATGCCATCTTCCAGCCAGTCAAGGTACAGGGTGTCGCCTTTGTAAAGCATGTCAGTCTCCTGAATCCGCAAGGTGATCTGGTCGTACCAGATGAGTCGAAGTGTGTATTTTGTGTTAAAAATATGCAAATAAAAGATTAAAGAAATGCCAATCTGATCACGCTCGGCAGAAATCACGCTCTGGATGAACGATGTGCTAAGATGCGGAGACTTAAGGTCAAAAAAACAGAAGGGTAAAAAATGGAATCACTGGCCTCACTCTATAAAAATCATATAGCTACCTTACAGGAACGGACTCGCGATGCGCTGGCGCGCTTCAAGCTGGATGCGTTACTTATTCACTCCGGCGAACTGTTCAACGTTTTTCTCGACGATCATCCCTATCCGTTTAAAGTGAACCCGCAATTCAAAGCGTGGGTGCCGGTAACTCAGGTGCCAAACTGCTGGCTGCTGGTGGATGGCGTGAACAAGCCGAAACTGTGGTTCTATCTGCCGGTTGATTACTGGCACAACGTCGAACCGCTGCCGACCTCTTTCTGGACTGAATACGTGGAAGTGATCGC
>NZ_CAOLGM010000131.1:0-12213 GCF_948475835.1 uncultured Escherichia sp.
ATAATATTGATTATTAGCACTTTATAATTATTGAATAAAAATAGATTTTATGTAATTTTAAAACAAAGGGTTATATTATTGGGCGATGGATACTCATACCACGCCCCAAAATAACGGAATTGAACTAAACAGAAGGGATATAAACATCAGACAGGTTTACGTTACTATCAGGCATATCACCTCAGAATCAGATGAAAACTATAAAGAAATATCTATTATGGTTTTAATATTTGTTGATAAGGATAGTAACATGAACATGACAAAAGGTGCACTCATCCTCAGCCTTTCATTTTTGCTTGCCGCATGTAGTTCAATTCCGCAAAATATCAAAGGCAATAACCAACCTGATATTCAAAAAAGTTTTGTTGCTGTTCATAACCAGCCGGGGTTATATGTTGGTCAACAAGCGCGCTTTGGTGGGAAGGTTATCAACGTTATCAATGGCAAAACGGATACGTTGTTAGAAATCGCTGTATTACCGTTGGATAGCTATGCGAAGCCTGATATTGAAGCCAACTATCAGGGCCGACTGCTCGCCAGACAAAGCGGCTTCCTTGATCCAGTGAACTATCGTAATCACTTTGTTACCATCCTCGGTACCATTCAGGGTGAACAACCAGGCTTTATCAATAAAGTCCCGTATAACTTCCTGGAAGTGAATATGCAGGGCATCCAGGTGTGGCATTTGAGAGAAGTGGTTAATACCACCTATAACCTGTGGGATTACGGCTATGGTGCATTCTGGCCGGAACCGGGCTGGGGTGCGCCTTACTACACCAATGCGGTGAGTCAGGTAACACCTGAGCTGGTCAAATAACACCACCGAAAGATGCAGATGCTTTCTCAGCATCTGCATCATGTATTACATAAAATTAATATACAGTAAGCTAACTATTATTATTATAAGCCCTGTCCTGTTAATTACCTTTGGCAAACTGATTATAAAGTTAATGTCCGCACCAGGAGTCGGTTATGTTTCTTATAATTACCAGGGATACGATGTTCTTCACCGCGATGAAAAACATTCTGAGTAAAGGTAATGTCGTTCATATACAGAACGAAGAAGAGATCGACGTAATGTTGCATCAGAATGCCTTCGTCATTATTGATACATTAATGAATAATGTATTTCATTCTAATTTTCTCACTCAAATTGAACGATTAAAACCTGTCCATGTGATTATTTTCTCCCCCTTTAATATTAAACGCTGCCTGGGGAAAGTGCCGGTGACCTTTGTTCCGCGGACTATCACTATCATTGATTTTGTCGCACTCATCAATGGCAGTTACTGCTCTGTGCCTGAAGCGGCTGTGTCACTTTCGCGCAAGCAACATCAGGTTCTGAGCTGCATTGCGAATCAAATGACAACGGAAGATATTCTGGAGAAACTGAAAATATCGCTAAAAACGTTCTACTGCCATAAACACAATATCATGATGATCCTCAATCTTAAGCGGATCAATGAGCTGGTACGCCATCAGCATATTGATTATCTGGTGTGAATTTCAGGCTTACGGTGAGTCTGGCTACGCTGCCACACAGATTAGCTAATTGAAACGCCTTTCACCCCTGCCATACCTTTTAATAATCGCAACAGGTCTTCTATCGACGTTGTGGCATGAAGCTGGATATCAATGGCGACCACTTCATGATCTTCATTTTCCTGCAACGAAACTAAATCCGTTTTTATTTTTTGCTGCTTAAACCAGTCGAGCATTGATACCGTATTACCGTTCAGTAATGTCAGCTGTAAATGGTAATTTTTGTTCATCAGGCGGAAGGTTAATTGATGGAAGACTTCCAGCACCAACAAGGTCATCACTGAACCATAAATACCCAGTTCGTACATACCGCTGCCAATAACCATACCTATGGCGGCGGTCACCCAGATATCCGCTGCCGTCGTCAGACCTACAATATTTTGGTTACGAACGAGAATGTTACCTGCACCGATAAACCCGACGCCCGTCACCACCTGAGCAGCAATACGGCTGGGGTCGAGTCCGACGTGATCTAAAGACAGCACGTCAGCAAAACCATATTTCGAAACAATCATAAACAGGGCGCTTCCCATGCCAATTAATACATGTGTGCGTAACCCTGCTCCTTTGCCGCGCATTTGCCTTTCCATGCCAATAGCGCCACAGGCAATTGCCGCGAGTATAAGACGTATAATAAATTCTGCTGTCATATAAAAATGCAAAAAGGAGCAGCAAGATGGCTCAACTTGCTACTCCTTTTTACTTGTACCTCATTAATTCGGCAAGTCATTAGATGCTTGATTTTTGAAGGTATACAAATTTTTCTGCGGGTTTTTCTTACAGTATTCGATCACTTTAGGAATTTGAGTGAGATCGGTTTCATTTAAAGTAACGGTATCGCCACCTTTATATACTGTTTCTTCATGCAGCATCCACCATGCAACCGGGGTCATTGCTTTTGGATTCAGATCAATAAATTCCTGGCAGGTCATATCTTTAGCGGATTCATTGGCTGCCAGCGCAGATTGTGCGTTCACCAGTGACAAAGCCGCTACAGCGCCCATAAAAATAAACGCTTTACGGAGAGATGAAATATTCATTTTGTAACCCATTCAATATAGAGATTATATATGAACAGGAGGAATAGCTGCTTTTAAAGAAGATATTCCGGCCTGTTCAATATGCAAGGAAGTACGATGTAACGCATTCCCGGAATTACATATCTTTCTTAATTTTGTCCCATTCGCCTTTAACTTTATCTTTAAAGTTGGCTTGTTTATCCTGAGTACAAGCCTGAACGATAGCTGGGGTTACGGTTGCAATACCCTGAACATCTAAAACCGCATCTTCTGGTTTATCTTTGTTGTTCAGCGCTTCAGCAAAACCAACTGCAGTTGGCTGGAAGGATTCGTCCACAGCCAGGAAATCTTCACAGGTCCAGGAGTTGACCGGTTTTTTGTTATCAGCTGCTTTTTGCGCATCCGCTGCATTGCTCACAACTGGCAGAAGAAGCAGACCACCAAGAATAACGCCTAATACTTTTTTCATCGTAATATCCTCAACTATAAAGTGAAAGAGCCGTCACGAATCAATTTCGACACTGAGGTTATAACCTGGTTTTCTGTATATGTCATGTTGATGGAAAATATCAAAATCAGATATTTTTATTTCAATACAATGAGTTACAGATGCATCAGATACTGTAATTAGGAAATTTTTATTAAATCGACTGCATTCTTAGACGCGTTTTTGGCATAGATTGATAGCAGGGGATTTTCTTCTTAATTTTATAGGGTGGTTCTATGTTATATATAGATAAGGCAACAATTTTGAAGTTTGATCTGGAGATGCTTAAAAAGCATCGCAGAGCAATCCAGTTTATTGCCGTGCTGCTGTTTATCGTCGGGTTGCTGTGTATCAGTTTCCCGTTCGTCTCTGGCGATATTTTAAGCACAGTAGTGGGTGCATTATTAATCTGCTCGGGTATTGCGCTTATTGTCGGGTTATTCAGCAACCGCAGTCATAATTTCTGGCCGGTATTATCCGGTTTCCTCGTCGCAGTCGCCTATTTATTGATCGGCTATTTCTTCATCCGCGCACCGGAGCTGGGCATTTTTGCCATTGCGGCATTTATTGCCGGTTTGTTCTGTGTTGCAGGGGTTATTCGCCTGATGAGTTGGTATCGTCAGCGTTCAATGAAAGGCAGCTGGCTACAGCTCGTTATTGGTGTGCTGGATATCGTCATTGCCTGGATATTCCTTGGTGCAACGCCGATGGTGTCTGTAACGCTGGTTTCCACACTGGTGGGAATTGAACTGATATTTAGCGCCGCCAGCCTGTTCAGCTTCGCCAGTTTGTTCGTTAAGCAGCAATAATTATCCCGGTTGTCACCCGGATCATAGTCACTTGATGTGACTATGATCCGATTAATACTCTCTCCGCTACGCAGTGTTGTAGATCAATTGCGCACTATCATTGAAATAATTACCTGCTAGTGATCATTTCAACCTACTGAATTTCATCTAATTTTTTTCACTCCATGGCAAATTAGCCATTTCAAACATTATCATGGCTGATATTTTCCGTAGTCAGGTTTAATGTTTTAAAAGTGCTGTGGGAAAGTGAACAAAGAGTTCCGTAAGCGTTGATGCTATGGGCGGTTAAATAAGTAATCCGGGTTCATTTTTTTGCAACTGGCGTTGATTACATTGCATAAATATCCGTGTCTCCAGACGCTATATAAAAACCTGAAGACATGAATGCGTTATTTACTCAGGTAATTTCAATGCGTTAAAAGAAAGCTGGCAATCCAATTGCCAGCTTAAGTCGAAACAAGGAGACTCGATATTTAAATCGGATTACATTTTAACTTTAGTAATATTCTTCAGAGATCACAAACTGGTTATTGATAACTTATTCTTGGGCAGTAATCCGCAAACGTTAACTTTTTGTTTGATATTTACAAATTGATAACAACCAGGAATCTTACTTAGGATCAATATATGGAGTGCGTGATGGATAAATCTGAAGTATTGATTAGTGTTAATAGACGTATTAGTTCACGAAGGGCAAAGTTCTTATAGGCGTTTACTATATTGAACAACGATTCGGACAAGGATGTAAATAATGAAAAGGATGACATGTTCGAAACGATAACGGCTAAGGAGCAAGTTATGATTTTTCTCATGACGAAAGATTCTTTTCTTTTACAGGGCTTTTGGCAGTTGAAAGATAATCACGAAATGATAAAAATCAATTCCCTGTCAGAGATCAAAAAAGTAGGCAATAAACCCTTCAAGGTTATCATTGATACCTATCACAATCATATCCTTGATGAAGAAGCGATTAAATTTCTGGAGAAATTAGATGCCGAGAGAATTATTGTTTTGGCACCTTATCACATCAGTAAACTAAAAGCTAAAGCGCCTATTTATTTTGTTAGCCGCAAAGAAAGTATCAAAAATCTTCTTGAGATTACTTATGGTAAACACTTGCCCCATAAGAATTCACAATTATGTTTTTCACATAATCAGTTCAAAATTATGCAACTGATTCTGAAAAATAAAAATGAAAGCAATATCACGTCGACGCTCAATATTTCGCAACAAACATTAAAGATTCAGAAATTCAACATTATGTACAAGCTGAAACTAAGACGTATGAGCGACATCGTCACCCTGGGTATCACATCTTATTTTTAGTCAGGACATAAGCAACTGAAATTGATGGCTGGCATGACGAGGGATGCAGATGCTGATTTCATTACCCCCGGTGATTACTAAAGGAGAGGCTAAAACGACTTTATTCCCCTGGTATGTGTATCCACCAGTAGAACCCTTCGTTGCCCGAATGCTGGCAGGAACTGTTGGCAGAACGGCAACATTTTTTTTGTCGTTGACCTCACCATGTCGATCACTGTGCCTGTATCCCACCTTACTGGCTGACAACCCCACTATGCCGCTGGTCTGTAAATCCCTCATATCTCTCCTCGCGCGCAATTTAAAGAACCGTTATTTCTCAAGAATTTTCAGGGACTAAAATGAACAGAAGAAGAAAGCTGTTAATACCGTTGTTATTCTGCGGCGCGATGCTCACCGCCTGCGATGACAAATCGGCGGAAAACGCCGCCGCCATGACGCCTGAGGTCGGTATCGTCACACTCTCCCCCGGTTCGGTCAATGTGTTGAGCGAATTGCCCGGTAGAACCGTTCCTTATGAAGTTGCCGAGATACGTCCCCAGGTGGGCGGTATTATCATTAAACGCAACTTTATCGAAGGCGATAAAGTGAACCAGGGCGATTCGCTGTATCAGATTGATCCTGCACCTTTACAGGCCGAGCTAAACTCCGCCAAAGGCTCGCTGGCGAAAGCGCTCTCTACCGCCAGCAATGCCCGCATCACCTTTAACCGCCAGGCATCGTTGCTGAAGACCAACTACGTTAGCCGTCAGGATTACGACACCGCGCGCACCCAGTTGAATGAAGCAGAAGCCAATGTCACCGTCGCCAAAGCGGCTGTTGAACAGGCGACGATCAATCTGCAATACGCGAATGTCACCTCGCCGATTACGGGCGTCAGCGGGAAATCGTCGGTGACCGTCGGCGCACTCGTTACCGCTAATCAGGCAGATTCGCTGGTTACCGTACAACGTCTGGACCCGATTTATGTCGATCTCACGCAGTCGGTGCAGGATTTCTTACGCATGAAAGAAGAGGTCGCCAGTGGGCAAATCAAACAGGTTCAGGGCAGTACGCCAGTACAGCTCAATCTGGAAAATGGTAAACGCTACAGCCAGACCGGCACGCTGAAATTCTCCGACCCGACGGTGGATGAAACCACGGGCTCCGTGACGTTACGGGCGATTTTCCCCAACCCAAATGGTGACTTGCTGCCTGGCATGTACGTCACGGCATTAGTGGATGAAGGTAGCCGCCAGAATGTATTACTGGTGCCGCAGGAAGGCGTCACCCACAACGCCCAGGGTAAAGCAACGGCGCTCATTCTGGATAAAGACGATGTTGTGCAGCTACGCGAAATTGAAGCCAGCAAAGCCATCGGCGACCAGTGGGTTGTCACCTCTGGCTTGCAGGCTGGCGATCGGGTGATCGTTTCCGGTTTGCAACGCATTCGTCCGGGTATCAAAGCACGAGCAATTTCCTCCAGCCAGGAAAACGCCAGCACCGAATCGAAACAATAACGTTGCAGGCTTAAGGGGACTTTCATGGCTAACTATTTTATTGATCGCCCGGTTTTTGCCTGGGTACTTGCCATTATTATGATGCTTGCAGGTGGTCTGGCGATCATGAACTTACCGGTTGCGCAGTATCCGCAGATTGCGCCACCGACCATTACCGTCAGCGCTACCTATCCAGGTGCCGATGCGCAAACGGTAGAAGACTCGGTCACTCAGGTGATTGAGCAAAATATGAATGGGCTTGATGGCCTGATGTACATGTCTTCAACCAGTGATGCGGCGGGTAATGCCTCTATCACTCTGACCTTCGAGACTGGGACATCTCCTGATATCGCACAGGTTCAGGTGCAAAATAAACTGCAACTCGCTATGCCTTCATTACCTGAAGCGGTGCAGCAGCAGGGGATTAGCGTTGATAAGTCGAGCAGTAATATTCTGATGGTAGCGGCGTTTATTTCTGATAACGGCAGCCTCAACCAGTACGATATCGCGGACTATGTAGCGTCTAATATCAAAGACCCGCTAAGCCGTACCGCGGGCGTTGGTAGCGTACAGCTCTTTGGTTCCGAGTACGCCATGCGTATCTGGCTGGACCCGCAAAAACTCAATAAATACAATCTGGTACCTTCCGATGTTATTTCCCAGATTAAGGTGCAAAACAACCAGATTTCCGGTGGTCAACTGGGTGGCATGCCACAGGCGGCAGACCAGCAACTAAACGCCTCAATCATTGTGCAGACGCGTCTGCAAACGCCGGAAGAATTTGGCAAAATCCTGTTGAAAGTTCAGCAAGATGGTTCGCAAGTGCTGCTGCGTGATGTCGCCCGCGTCGAACTTGGAGCGGAAGATTATTCCACCGTGGCGCGCTATAACGGCAAACCTGCTGCCGGGATCGCCATCAAACTGGCTACCGGAGCAAACGCCCTGGATACCTCGCGGGCAGTCAAAGAGGAGCTGAACCGCTTATCAGCCTATTTCCCCGCAAGTCTGAAGACGGTTTATCCTTACGACACCACGCCGTTTATCGAAATTTCTATTCAGGAAGTTTTTAAAACACTGGTTGAGGCTATCATCCTCGTCTTCCTGGTCATGTATCTGTTTTTGCAGAATTTCCGTGCCACAATCATCCCGACGATTGCCGTACCGGTGGTTATTCTCGGGACGTTTGCGATCTTGTCGGCGGTCGGTTTCACCATCAACACGTTAACTATGTTCGGGATGGTGCTGGCGATAGGGTTACTGGTGGATGACGCCATCGTGGTGGTGGAGAACGTCGAGCGTGTCATTGCGGAAGATAAGCTACCACCGAAGGAAGCGACGCATAAATCGATGGGGCAGATCCAACGTGCGCTGGTCGGTATTGCTGTTGTTCTTTCCGCAGTGTTTATGCCGATGGCCTTTATGAGCGGCGCAACCGGGGAGATCTACCGCCAGTTCTCCATCACGCTGATCTCCTCCATGCTGCTTTCAGTATTTGTGGCAATGAGCCTGACCCCTGCCCTGTGCGCCACCATTCTGAAAGCCGCGCCGGAAGGCGGTCACAAACCTAACGCCCTGTTCGCACGCTTCAACACGCTGTTTGAAAAATCAACTCAGCACTATACCGATAGCACCCGCTCGCTGTTGCGTTGTACCGGTCGCTACATGGTGGTCTACCTGCTGATTTGCGCCGGGATGGCGGTGCTGTTCCTGCGTACACCGACCTCTTTCTTACCAGAAGAGGATCAGGGGGTATTTATGACCACCGCGCAGTTACCTTCCGGTGCCACCATGGTTAACACCACGAAAGTGCTGCAACAGGTGACGGATTATTATCTTACAAAAGAGAAAGATAATGTTCAGTCGGTGTTTACCGTTGGCGGCTTTGGCTTCAGCGGCCAGGGGCAAAACAACGGCCTGGCGTTTATCAGTCTCAAGCCGTGGTCTGAACGTGTCGGTGAGGAAAACTCGGTTACCGCGATCATTCAGCGGGCAATGATTGCGTTAAGCAGTATCAATAAAGCCGTCGTCTTCCCGTTCAACTTACCCGCGGTGGCTGAACTGGGTACCGCGTCAGGTTTTGATATGGAACTGCTGGACAACGGTAACCTGGGGCACGAAAAACTAACCCAGGCACGAAACGAGCTGTTATCACTGGCAGCGCAATCGCCTGACCAGGTCACCGGGGTACGCCCGAACGGCCTGGAAGATACGCCGATGTTCAAAGTGAACGTCAACGCCGCGAAAGCTGAGGCAATGGGTGTGGCGCTGTCTGATATCAACCAGACAATTTCCACCGCCTTCGGCAGCAGCTACGTGAACGACTTCCTCAACCAGGGGCGGGTGAAAAAAGTGTATGTCCAGGCAGGCACGCCGTTCCGTATGTTGCCGGATAACATCAACCAATGGTATGTACGCAACGCCTCTGGCACGATGGCACCGCTTTCTGCCTACTCGTCTACCGAATGGACCTATGGTTCACCGCGATTGGAACGCTACAACGGCATCCCGTCAATGGAGATTTTAGGTGAAGCGGCGGCCGGGAAAAGTACCGGTGACGCTATGAAATTTATGGCAGACCTGGTCGCTAAACTTCCGGCAGGCGTCGGCTACTCATGGACCGGACTGTCGTATCAGGAAGCGTTATCCTCAAACCAGGCTCCTGCACTGTATGCCATTTCACTGGTCGTGGTGTTCCTCGCCCTCGCCGCACTCTATGAGAGCTGGTCAATTCCGTTCTCGGTGATGTTGGTTGTTCCGTTAGGCGTCGTTGGCGCATTACTGGCCACCGATCTGCGCGGCTTAAGTAATGACGTCTACTTCCAGGTTGGTTTGCTGACCACCATCGGGCTTTCCGCCAAGAACGCCATCCTGATTGTCGAATTTGCCGTTGAGATGATGCAAAAAGAAGGGAAAACGCCGATAGAGGCAATCATCGAAGCGGCGCGGATGCGTTTACGCCCAATCCTGATGACCTCTCTGGCCTTTATTCTCGGCGTGCTGCCGCTGGTTATCAGTCATGGTGCCGGTTCTGGCGCGCAAAACGCGGTAGGTACCGGCGTGATGGGCGGGATGTTTGCCGCAACAGTGCTGGCAATTTACTTCGTTCCGGTCTTTTTCGTTGTAGTGGAACATCTCTTTGCCCGCTTTAAAAAAGCGTAACGTGTAAATGAGAGTAAGGTTGAACGTGAAGGTTCAGCCTTACTCTTTCCTGCTAACCATTCACCACTCAACAACCAGCTAACCGTCAGGAATACCAGGCTTAGTACACAGCACTGAAAGTAGAAACCACTCCAGCCATTCGTCATCAATTTGAACAGCACAATACTGACCCACATTCCCGTAATCGTATGAATTGTCAGCTTAATAATCCCAAACATGCCGAGTCTTTTCCTCCTGAAAATACCTATACCGCCTGGCAAACTGCGAAAGAGAACTAGCCGGTAGCCCGGCAGAAATCATCAGGGAAGAGTTTCACATGAAGCAGGTGTGAGATCCTGACCAATATTCAAATGCAAAATATGTCAGGAAAAGGTACCTGGCGAATGTTGCGCAAACTGATGTGGCGTTACACCATAATATTGTCGAAATGTGTTTATAAAGTACGACGTACTGCTATAGCCACATTTTTCTGCAATAGTATGCAGAGGAATTTGACGTAACTCGAGTAATCGTCTGGCCATCGACATCCTGGAAGCGAGTAATATTTTACTGAAACAGGTATTTTCATCCTGCAACTTTTTTTTGATGAGACTCTCGCTGGTATACATTCTTTCCGCGATATCGCGCAGATACCAACGTTTGGCGATATCAAAGCTAATAAGGCGTTCAACTTTTCCTGAAACAGTGCTGATGCTATTGAAAAGTAAGGGGATCAGTTCTTTCTTATGAGAAAACATCGATAAACAGGAAAGGTAGAGCATATTGCTCAGTATCGGTGAATTTACCCCGGATTCATTGAAGCTATCAAAAATCGCCGTCACCAGCGGCATGGGGGGTGACTGGTTAATTAATAGACGGTCTTTGCTATGTAACCCTAAATTGCGTGGTAGCTGACGAATATTTTGTAAGTAATGGCAAACTGTCAGCTCATCGATATCCAGTCGTCGCGTATCCGGTGAACAAAACGCAAAATCGTCTGCCAAATTTTTCTCCAGCAGCACGATACTCTCGTTATGCAGCGATATTTTATGCTGTTCATGATAAATATCGAATGAACGACGAATGAGGATCACCGAGCAGACATGAGTCATGATTATCCCTTATATTTCATACTGCGATTATTTCAATTTCAGTATACTAATGAAATGTTGCCAGACTGTTTCTTAGCGCAAAAACTGCCAGATTTGGTAGGACCAAAATTTATCCACAAAGTAGTTTTGCATAACAGTTAATTGATAATAAGTAAATGCAGCACGAATATATTTTCGCACAGCGTATAGCTTATGTTTATAAAAAAATGGCTGATCTTATTTCCAGTAAAAGTTATATTTAACTTACTGAGAGCACAAAGTTTCCCGTGCCAACAGGGAGTGTTATAACGGTTTATTAGTCTGGAGACGGCAGACTATCCTCTTCCCGGTCCCCTATGCCGGGTTTTTTTTATGTCTGAGTAAAATTCTATAATCTTATTCCTTCCGCAGAACGGTCAGTGCCGTAAAAATTTCCTTGCGCAACAATACTTGCCGCCGAGTCACGGTTCGGCAATCCCTGCGCCGATCGCTCCTGATACTCTGTGGGCGTCATCCCATAATAATTTCGAAAGACGTAAATGAAATACGACACGCTGTGATATCCACAGGACACTGCGACTCGCTTAATTGAAAAGCCATGTATAACAATAAGTTGCAAAGCACGTTGCATTCTACACTCAGTAAGCAACTGTGAATATGATGTCTCTTCTTCGCGCAATTTTTTCTTTAACAGGCTTGGACTCATCAACAGCTCGCTGGCGATTCGAGCTAGTGTCCACTCATGGGCGATATTATTATTGATAACCGTACAAACTCGTGTTCGCATGTTCGGTTGCAAAACGTTCAAAAGCAGCGGTATAAAGTGCTCATCCTCAAGAAAAACAGATAACAACGCAAAGATTAATGCTCTTTTACGTAGCATTTCTGCATAGCGAAGATTCTTATTCTGCGATAGTTGCGCAACTTCCTGAAAAACAGGAATATCTCTGCTACAGTGATGAACGAGTAATGAAGAAATTTTTTTATGTGCATGAAGATTTAATGCCTCCTCCTTGAGCATCGGCAGAAATAATGAAAGCGTATCCCTTGATACTAATACAAAATTTTCAACACACTTATCTACTCGAATTTGGCTTGCATCCGCAAAAACCAGGTCACCGCCATTAAAATAGCGATATTCACCATTAACCATGGTGAGAATATATTTATGTCTTGCGTACGCAATTAGACAATTCCCATGTAATGATTGCATAGTTGACTTAATATTACATAAACATATTACTGTTAATTAATGTAGCACGCCGCCCTCTTAAGTCAAATTGATTGATAAATAAATTTAAACGAAGCGGGAGAACAGGATGATAA
>NZ_CAOLGM010000132.1:0-12003 GCF_948475835.1 uncultured Escherichia sp.
TATTTACAGAGATAATAAATTCGCGTAATTTTCCCTCTTCAGCACAAATGCCTAATAAAATGGCTCGTTCCGCTCACACTTCCACTTATTAAAGTCGCAATTTCCCAATTATGATAACGCCAGCTTTAAATGACGTATTTTGCATGGATTACATATTTACGACACAAATGATAAATGGAGATTTATATGAATAACTCTCGGTTATTCCGTTTGAGCAGGATTGTTATTGCGTTAACTGCTGCCAGCGGCATGATGGTAAATACCGCTTACGCAACAGATGAAGCGAAAGCCGCCACTCAATATACCCAACAGGTTAATCAGAATTACGCCAAATCATTACCGTTTAGCGATCGTCAGGATTTTGACGACGCTCAGCGTGGATTTATCGCTCCGCTGCTGGATGAAGGTATTCTGCGCGATGCTAATGGCAAACCATATTATCGCGGGGAAGATTATAAATTTGATATCAATGCGCCCGCGCCCGAAACCGTTAACCCTAGCCTGTGGCGTCAGTCGCAGTTAAACGGTATTTCCGGCCTGTTTAAAGTCACCGACAGAATGTACCAGGTTCGCGGTCAGGATATCTCCAACATCACCTTTATCGAAGGTGATACCGGGATTATTGTCATCGACCCGCTGGTGACGCCACCGAGCGCAAAAGCCGCCCTTGACCTTTACTTCCAAAATCGCCCGCAAAAACCGATTGTTGCGGTTATTTATACCCACAGCCATACCGACCACTATGGCGGCGTGAAAGGCATTATCTCTGAAGCTGATGTGAAATCCGGTAAAGTGCAGGTTATCGCCCCTGCTGGCTTTATGGACGAAGCCATCAGCGAAAACGTACTGGCGGGTAATATTATGAGCCGCCGTGCACTTTACTCCTACGGCCTGCTGCTGGCGCATAACCCTCAGGGTAACATCGGCAATGGTCTTGGCGTAACGCTGGCATCGGGCTACCCGAGCATCATCGCACCGAACAAAACCATCACCAAAACCGGTGAGAAGATGATTATCGACGGCCTGGAGTTTGACTTCCTGATGACCCCAGGTAGCGAAGCGCCAGCCGAAATGCACTTCTATATTCCGGCCCTGAAAGCCCTGTGTACCGCCGAGAACGCCACGCATACCCTGCACAACTTCTACACTCTGCGCGGCGCGAAAACCCGCGACACCAGCAAGTGGACCGAGTATCTGAACGAAACGCTGGATATGTGGGGTAACGACGCGGAAGTCCTGTTTATGCCGCACACCTGGCCGGTCTGGGGCAATAAGCATATCAATGATTATATTGGTAAATATCGCGATACTATCAAGTACATTCACGACCAGACCCTGCACCTGGCGAACCAGGGCTACACCATGAATGAAATCGGCGACATGATTAAACTGCCGCCTGCACTTGCCAATAACTGGGCCAGCCGTGGCTATTACGGTTCTGTCAGCCACAACGCCCGCGCGGTGTATAACTTCTATCTTGGCTATTACGACGGTAACCCGGCTAACCTGCATCCGTATGGTCAGGTGGAGATGGGTAAACGTTACGTGCAGGCGCTGGGCGGTTCTGCCCGTGTCATCAACCTGGCGCAAGAAGCGAACAAGCAAGGTGATTACCGCTGGTCGGCAGAACTGCTGAAACAGGTGATTGCCGCCAACCCGGGTGACCAGGTCGCGAAGAATCTGCAAGCGAATAACTTTGAACAGCTGGGCTATCAGGCCGAGTCCGCCACCTGGCGCGGTTTCTACCTGACCGGCGCGAAAGAGCTGCGCGAAGGGGTGCATAAGTTCAGCCACGGCACCACCGGTTCCCCGGACACCATTCGCGGGATGTCGGTCGAAATGCTGTTCGACTTTATGTCCGTTCGCCTCGATAGCGCGAAAGCCGCGGGTAAAAATATCAGCCTGAACTTCAATATGAGCAATGGCGATAACCTCAACCTGACGCTGAACGATAGCGTGCTTAACTACCGTAAAACACTGCAATCCCAAGCTGACGCCTCTTTCTACATCAGCCGTGAAGATCTGCACGCCGTGCTGACCGGGCAAGCCAAAATGGCGGATCTGGTAAAAGCGAAGAAAGCCAAAATTATTGGCAATGGCGCGAAACTGGAAGAAATTATCGCCTGTCTGGATAATTTCGATTTGTGGGTGAATATCGTAACCCCAAATTAATGTCACTCGCTTTTGGGGGTGCTGAAGCCCCCAAAAGCATTTATTTTAAAAATATATACAGCCAATTAATAAATAAAATATATAAGTTATGAATGCGGTGGCTGAATAAAGCTATTTTTATTCATCGAGAAAATAGCCATACTGACGCCTTCAATGGATATTGACATTCACTACAGATATTGTTCGCAGCAGACAGGATGTATTTAATATGCCAACAGTTCTCTCTCGCATGGCGATGCAACTCAAAAAAACAGCCTGGATAATTCCCGTCTTCATGGTTTCGGGATGCTCATTATCTCCGGCAATCCCGGTGATCGGTGCTTATTATCCCAGCTGGTTTTTCTGCGCCATTGCCAGCCTTATTTTGATGCTCATCACGAGGCGAGTTATTCAGCGGGCAAATATCAATCTGGCATTTGTCGGAATTATTTATACCGCCCTTTTTGCTCTCTACGCCATGCTGTTCTGGCTGGCATTTTTCTAATCTATTTGAGACGCGCTCATGGAAAGTACGCCGAAAAAAGCTCCTCGCAGTAAATTCCCTGCTCTGTTAGTGGTTGCATTGGCGCTGGTTGCCCTTGTTTTCGTTATCTGGCGCGTAGACAGTGCGCCATCAACTAATGACGCTTACGCGTCAGCAGATACCATTGATGTGGTGCCGGAAGTCAGCGGCCGCATTGTAGAACTGGCGGTCACCGACAACCAGGCAGTCAAACAGGGCGATTTGCTGTTCCGCATTGACCCGCGCCCGTTCGAAGCCAATCTGGCGAAAGCTGAAGCCTCCCTCGCGGCGCTGGATAAGCAAATTATGCTCACCCAGCGTAGCGTTGATGCGCAACAGTTTGGTGCCGACTCGATTAATGCCACGGTAGAAAAAGCCCGTGCCGCCGCGAAACAGGCCACAGATACATTACGCCGCACCGAGCCATTACTGAAAGAGGGTTTTGTCTCAGCGGAAGACGTTGACCGTGCAAGAACTGCGCAGCGCGCCGCAGAAGCCGATCTTAATGCCGTATTGTTACAGGCGCAGTCAGCCGCCAGCGCCGTCAGCGGCGTCGATGCGCTGGTGGCGCAACGTGCGGCGGTCGAAGCGGATATTGCCCTGACCAAACTTCATCTGGAAATGGCGACCGTTCGCGCGCCGTTTGATGGCCGGGTCATTTCCCTCAAAACCTCCGTCGGGCAATTTGCTTCTGCCATGCGCCCTATTTTTACCCTAATCGACACTCGTCACTGGTACGTGATCGCCAACTTCCGCGAAACCGATCTGAAAAATATTCGCTCAGGTACACCCGCAACGATTCGCCTGATGAGTGACAGCGGCAAAACCTTCGAGGGTAAAGTGGATTCGATTGGCTACGGCGTGCTACCGGATGACGGCGGCCTGGTGCTGGGCGGCCTGCCGAAAGTTTCTCGCTCTATTAACTGGGTCCGCGTTGCCCAGCGTTTTCCGGTCAAAATCATGGTCGATAAACCTGACCCGGAAATGTTCCGCATCGGCGCTTCGGCAGTCGCTAATCTTGAGCCGCAATAATGAGCGCGCTCAACTCCCTGCCATTACCGGTGGTCAGGCTGCTGGCGTTCTTTCATGAAGAGTTAAGCGAGCGGCGACCAGGCCGCGTGCCGCAGATCGTGCAACTCTGGGTAGGCTGCCTGCTGGTGATTCTGATCTCGATGACTTTTGAGATCCCTTTTGTGGCGTTATCGCTGGCAGTGCTGTTTTACGGTATTCAGTCGAACGCGTTTTACACCAAATTTGTCGCGATCTTGTTTGTGGTTGCCACGGTGCTGGAGATCGGCAGCCTGTTTTTGATCTACAAATGGTCATACGGCGAACCGTTGATCCGATTGATCATCGCCGGGCCGATCCTGATGGGCTGTATGTTTTTGATGCGCACCCATCGGCTGGGACTGGTCTTTTTCGCTGTCGCCATTGTCGCCATTTACGGGCAAACCTTCCCCGCCATGCTCGACTATCCGGAAGTGGTCGTGCGCTTAACGCTGTGGTGTATCGTTGTTGGCCTCTATCCAACCTTGCTGATGACGTTAATCGGCGTGCTGTGGTTTCCCAGTCGTGCCATTACGCAAATGCATCAAGCGCTTAATGATCGGCTTGATGATGCCATTAGTCACCTGACGGACAGCCTCGCACCGCTACCCGAAACGCGGATTGAAAGAGAGGCGCTGGCGCTGCAAAAACTGAATGTCTTTTGTCTCGCGGACGATGCCAACTGGCGAACTCAAAGCGCATGGTGGCAAAGCTGCGTGGCAACGGTAACCTACATTTACTCGACGCTGAATCGCTACGATCCCACCTCTTTTGCTGATTCTCAGGCAATTATTGAATTTCGGCAAAAATTAGCCTCAGAAATCAATAAGCTGCAGCATGCCGTTGCTGAAGGTCAGTGCTGGCAAAGCGACTGGCGGATCACTGAAAGTGAAGCGATGGCGGCACGGGAATGTAACCTGGAGAATATCTGCCAGACGTTGTTACAACTGGGCCAGATGGACCCGAATACGCCGCCAACGCCCGCCGCCAAACCGCCATCAATGGTCGCCGATGCTTTTACCAATCCAGACTATATGCGCTACGCGGTAAAAACACTGCTCGCCTGTTTGATCTGTTACACCTTCTACAGCGGCGTGGACTGGGAAGGCATTCACACCTGTATGCTGACATGCGTGATCGTCGCTAACCCAAATGTCGGTTCGTCGTACCAGAAGATGGTGCTGCGTTTTGGCGGGGCCTTTTGCGGCGCGATTCTGGCGCTGTTATTCACGCTACTGGTCATGCCCTGGCTGGACAATATTGTCGAATTGCTGTTTGTGCTGGCACCGATTTTCCTGTTGGGCGCATGGATTGCCACCAGCTCTGAACGCTCTTCTTATATCGGCACACAGATGGTGGTCACCTTCGCGCTCGCCACGCTCGAAAACGTTTTTGGCCCGGTGTACGACCTGGTGGAAATTCGCGATCGCGCCATGGGTATCATCATTGGTACCGTGGTGTCCGCGGTGATTTACACCTTTGTCTGGCCTGAAAGTGAAGCCGCACACTGCCGCAAAAACTGGCTGGCACGCTGGGTATGTTAAGTAAAGTAATGCGGATCCCACGCCAGCAGGAAGTCACGGCTCTGCGCACTTATCTGCAAATTCGTATCGGTCTGCATGCGGCGTTTAATGCCTGTGAAGAGATGTGCCAACGCGTGGCGCTGGAGCGTCAACTGGACAGCGAAGAACGCGCCTTACTGATTGAACGTTCGCAAACGGTTATTCGTCAGGGCCGCGATATTCTTCACGCCTGGGATGCCACCTGGAACTCGGCGCAGGCGCTGGATAACGCACTACAGCCGGACAGAGCAGCTCAGTTTGCCGACGCCCTGGAGAAATACGCTGCCGGTCTGGCAACCGCACTCAGCCGTTCTCCTCAAATAACGCTTGAAGAGACACCCGCCTCGCAGGCCATCCTGCCCACCTTATTAAAACAGGAGCAACACGTCTGCCAGCTTTTCGCCCGCTTGCCAGACTGGACAGCCCCGGCATTAACGCCCGCCACGGAACAGGCACAAGGAGCCACGCAATGATCAATCGTCAACTTTCACGTCTGCTGTTGTGCAGCATTCTCGGCAGCACGACGCTGATTTCCGGCTGTGCCCTGGTACGTAAGGATTCTGCACCTCATCAACAGCTCAAACCGGAACAAATCAAACTGGCCGACGATATTCATCTTGCCAGCTCCGGCTGGCCGCAGGCGCAGTGGTGGAAACAACTCAATGACCCGCAGCTGGATGCGCTGATCCAACGGACGCTAAGTGGTTCACACACCCTCGCCGAAGCGAAACTGCGGGAAGAAAAAGCGCAGTCCCAGGCCGATTTGTTAGATGCCGGTTCACAATTACAGGTCGCAGCGTTAGGGATGCTCAACCGCCAACGCGTCTCGGCGAACGGCTTTTTAAGCCCTTATGCGATGGATGCGCCCGCACTGGGTATGGACGGGCCGTACTATACGGAAGCCACAGTAGGTTTGTTTGCCGGACTGGATCTTGATTTGTGGGGTGTGCATCGCTCAGCGGTTGCCGCCGCCATTGGCGCGCATAATGCCGCGCTGGCAGAAACCGCAGCAGTAGAGCTATCGCTGACCACGGGCGTAGCGCAGCTTTATTACAGTATGCAGGCCAGCTATCAGATGCTCGATCTGTTAGAACAAACTCGCGATGTGATTGATTACGCGGTGAAAGCGCACCAGAGTAAAGTGGCGCACGGTCTGGAAGCACAAGTGCCTTTCCACGGCGCGCGGGCACAGATTCTGGCGGTCGATAAACAAATTGCTGCCGTCAAAGGGCAAATCACCGAAACGCGAGAATCTCTGCGTGCATTGATTGGCGCGGGGGCCAGCGATATGCCGGAGATCAAACCGGTGGCATTACCACGAGTCCAGACCGGCATTCCGGCGACACTCTCTTATGAGTTGCTCGCCAGACGCCCGGATCTGCAAGCCATGCGCTGGTATGTTCAGGCGTCATTAGATCAGGTGGATTCCGCGCGGGCGCTGTTCTACCCGAGCTTTGATATCAAAGCGTTTTTCGGCCTTGATGCCATCCACCTGGATACCTTATTCAAAAAAACCAGTCGCCAGTTCAACTTCATCCCGGGTCTGAAATTGCCGCTGTTTGACGGTGGACGGTTGAATGCCAATCTCGAAGGCACGCGCGCCGCCAGCAACATGATGATTGAACGTTACAACCAGTCAGTACTGAACGCGGTGCGTGACGTTGCCGTCAACGGCACGCGTCTGCAAACGCTCAACGACGAGCGAGAAATGCAGGCTGAACGCGTGGAAGCAACGCGCTTCACCCAGCGCGCTGCCGAGGCCGCCTATCAGCGCGGCTTAACCAGCCGCTTACAGGCCACTGAAGCCCGGTTGCCAGTACTTGCCGAAGAGATGTCATTACTGATGCTGGACAGCCGCCGGGTGATCCAAAGCATTCAGTTGATGAAATCGCTGGGCGGCGGGTATCAGGCGGCTCCCGTCGTCGAGAAAAATAAAATGTCTGCCGCGTGATGGCTGTCACGCGGTATTTCGTTTCGTCACGTCAAAACTGACGACAGCCTGTTTTTCGTCAGAGTTTTGAATAAATAGTGCCCGTAATATCAGGGAATGACCCCAAATAAAATGTGGCATAAAAGATGCATACTGTAGTCGAGAGCGCGTATGCGTGATTTGATTAACTGGAGCGAGACCGATGAAAAAAGTCGTCACGGTTTGCCCCTATTGCGCATCAGGTTGCAAAATCAACCTGGTCGTCGATAACGGCAAAATCGTCCGGGCGGAGGCAGCGCAGGGGAAAACCAACCAGGGTACCCTGTGTCTGAAGGGTTATTATGGCTGGGATTTCATTAACGATACCCAGATCCTGACCCCACGCCTGAAAACCCCCATGATCCGTCGCCAGCGTGGCGGCAAACTCGAACCTGTTTCCTGGGATGAGGCACTGAATTACGTTGCCGAGCGCCTGAGCGCCATCAAAGAGAAGTACGGTCCGGATGCCATCCAGACGACCGGCTCCTCGCGTGGTACGGGTAACGAAACCAACTATGTAATGCAAAAATTTGCGCGCGCCGTTATTGGTACCAATAACGTTGACTGCTGCGCTCGTGTCTGACACGGCCCATCGGTTGCAGGTCTGCACCAATCGGTCGGTAATGGCGCAATGAGCAATGCTATTAACGAAATTGATAATACCGATTTAGTGTTCGTTTTCGGGTACAACCCGGCGGATTCCCACCCAATCGTGGCGAATCACGTAATTAACGCTAAACGTAACGGGGCGAAAATTATCGTCTGCGATCCGCGCAAAATTGAAACCGCGCGCATTGCTGACATGCACATTGCACTGAAAAACGGCTCGAACATCGCGCTGTTGAATGCGATGGGCCATGTCATTATTGAAGAAAATCTGTACGACAAAGCGTTCGTCGCTTCCCGTACAGAAGGCTTTGAAGAGTATCGTAAAATCGTTGAAGGCTACACGCCGGAGTCGGTTGAAGATATCACCGGCGTCAGCGCCAGTGAGATTCGTCAGGCGGCACGGATGTATGCCCAGGCGAAAAGCGCCGCCATCCTGTGGGGCATGGGTGTAACCCAGTTCTACCAGGGCGTGGAAACCGTGCGTTCTCTGACCAGCCTCGCGATGCTGACCGGTAACCTCGGTAAGCCGCATGCGGGTGTAAACCCGGTTCGTGGTCAGAACAACGTGCAGGGTGCCTGCGATATGGGCGCGCTGCCGGATACGTATCCGGGATACCAGTACGTGAAAGATCCGGCTAACCGCGAGAAATTCGCCAAAGCCTGGGGCGTGGAAAGCCTGCCTGCTCATACCGGTTATCGCATCAGCGAGCTGCCGCACCGCGCAGCGCATGGCGAAGTGCGTGCCGCGTACATTATGGGCGAAGATCCGCTGCAAACTGACGCGGAGCTGTCGGCAGTACGTAAAGCCTTTGAAGATCTGGAACTGGTTATCGTTCAGGACATCTTTATGACCAAAACCGCGTCGGCGGCGGATGTCATTTTGCCGTCAACGTCGTGGGGCGAGCATGAAGGCGTGTTTACTGCGGCTGACCGTGGCTTCCAGCGTTTCTTCAAAGCAGTTGAACCGAAATGGGATCTGAAAACGGACTGGCAAATCATCAGTGAAATCGCCACCCGTATGGGTTATCCGATGCACTACAACAACACCCAGGAGATCTGGGATGAGTTGCGTCATCTGTGCCCGGATTTCTACGGTGCGACTTACGAGAAAATGGGCGAACTGGGCTTCATTCAGTGGCCTTGCCGCGATACTTCAGATGCCGATCAGGGGACTTCTTATCTGTTTAAAGAGAAGTTTGATACCCCGAACGGTCTGGCACAGTTCTTCACCTGCGACTGGGTAGCGCCAATCGACAAACTCACCGACGAGTACCCGATGGTACTGTCAACGGTGCGTGAAGTTGGTCACTACTCTTGCCGTTCGATGACCGGTAACTGTGCGGCACTGGCGGCGCTGGCTGATGAACCTGGCTACGCACAAATCAATACCGAAGACGCCAAACGTCTGGGTATTGAAGATGAGGCATTGGTTTGGGTGCACTCGCGTAAAGGCAAAATTATCACCCGTGCGCAGGTCAGCGATCGTCCGAACAAAGGGGCGATTTACATGACCTACCAGTGGTGGATTGGTGCCTGTAACGAGCTGGTTACCGAAAACTTAAGCCCGATTACGAAAACGCCGGAATACAAATACTGCGCCGTGCGCGTCGAGCCGATCGCCGATCAGCGCGCCGCCGAGCAGTACGTGATTGACGAGTACAACAAGTTGAAAACTCGCCTGCGCGAAGCGGCACTGGCGTAATACAGTCCTTTCTACAGCCTCCTTTCGGAGGCTGTTTTTTTATCCATTCGAACTCTTTATACTGGTTACTCCCTACCCAATCGTATTATCAAAATGAAAAAAATTATCGCATTGATGTTGTTTTTGACATTCTTTGCCCACGCGAACGACTCCGAGCCTGGCAGCCAGTATTTAAAGGCAGCAGAGGCCGGGGACCGACGCGCACAATATTTTCTTGCCGACAGCTGGTTTAGCTCCGGCGATTTGAGCAAAGCCGAATATTGGGCACAGAAAGCCGCCGACAGCGGTGATGCTGATGCCTGCGCGCTGCTGGCGCAGATCAAAATCACCAATCCGGTCAGTCTGGACTATCCACAAGCAAAAGTTCTTGCAGAGAAAGCGGCGCAAGCGGGCAGTAAAGAAGGTGAAGTAACGCTGGCGCATATTCTGGTAAATACTCAAGCGGGTAAACCGGATTATCCAAAGGCGATTTCGCTGTTAGAAAACGCCTCGGAAGATCTGGAGAATGACTCCGCCGTCGATGCCCAAATGCTGCTTGGTTTGATTTACGCCAACGGCGTGGGCATTAAGGCCGACGATGACAAGGCAACCTGGTATTTCAAACGCAGCTCTGCAATTTCCCGAACCGGTTATTCCGAGTACTGGGCGGGAATGATGTTCTTAAACGGTGAGGAAGGTTTTATCGAGAAGAACAAACAAAAGGCGCTGCACTGGTTGAACCTGAGCTGTATGGAAGGGTTTGATACCGGGTGTGAAGAGTTTGAAAAATTAACCAACGGTTAAGGTAGGCCTGATAAGACGCACCAGCGTCGCATCAGGCATCCACACATTGCCGGGTGGATAACCCCGGCAATCTTCAATTATTGATCCGCAGTTTTATCAAATTTGCCCAGCACTTCACGCTCATAAGCCAGCGCCTTTTTGCGGTCAAATTTGTGTTCCCACTTGGCAATCACCAGCACCGCCAGCGCATTACCCACCACGTTCAGCGCAGTACGCGCCATGTCGAGGATACGGTCAACACCAGCAATAAACGCCAGGCCTTCCAGCGGAATACCTACGCTACCCAGCGTTGCCAGCAGCACCACAAACGACACGCCCGGCACGCCAGCAATCCCTTTCGAGGTCACCATCAGCGTCAGCACCAGAATGATTTCCTGCCAGATGGACAGGTCAATGCCATACAGCTGAGCGATGAAAATAGCGGCAATACTTTGATACAGCGTCGAACCATCAAGGTTAAAAGAGTAACCGGTCGGCACCACGAAGCTGGTGATCGACGCCGGTGCTCCGTAGGCTTCCATCTTCTCAATAATTCGCGGCAGTACGCTTTCAGAGCTGGCAGTGGAGTACGCCAGAATCAGCTCATCTTTCAGAATACGAATCAGGATCCAGACGCTTAACCCGCACAGGCGCGCCACAATTCCCAGCACTACCAGCGCGAAGAACAGAATGGCGAAATGCACCAGCAGCACCAGTTTCGCCAGTGGCCACAGAGAAGAGAAACCAAAGTTAGCCACCGTCACCGCAATCAGCGCAAACACACCCACCGGTGCATAACGCATCACCATGTGAGTCACTTTAAACATGGTTTCAGAGATGGAGCGGAACACGGTCACCAGCGGTTCACGATGCGTCGCGGGCAGGGAGGAAAGCCCCAGACCAAACAGCACCGAGAAGAAGATGATCGGCAGCATTTCGCCTTTCGCCATCGACGCCACAATGTTCGTCGGCACCAGCGACAAAATCGTGCCCATAATGCCGTGGGAACTGCTTTGTACCGCTTCCGTAGTGCTCTGATATTTCGAGATATCGACGGTCGCCAGCTGCGACATATCCACCCCGGCACCGGGCTGGAAGACGTTCGCCAGAGTGATCCCCAAAATGATGGCGACGGTGGTGATCACCTCGAAGTAAATAATGGTTTTCGCGCCAATACGCCCGAGCTGTTTGGCATCACCAACACCCGCGATACCCACCACCAGCGTGGAGATCACAATCGGCACAACAATCATTTTGATCAGATGGATGAAGATATCACCCGCCGGAGAGAGCAAATTGACGACCAGCCAGTCGCGGCTGTCGCTATGGTAGTGCAGGTAGCTTCCCAGGAGAATGCCCAGCACCATAGCAAACAGAATCTGCCAGGCCAGGCTGAATTTTATACTTTTCATCAGAATAACTTCCTCAATGGAGCGCCGTTCCCCGTTCAGAAACGCGAGAACGTGACATACTGCCAGGGCATGAATTGTGTTGCGTTGGTTTGTAGATTTTTTTAACGCTTATGATCAGTATCATTTGCGCGGTATGTTGCGCAACCCTTTAACAACAGAGCTTTTCGCTGCATTAATGCATAATAACGCGAGTTTATGGCAGGATTAATGAATAACCATTTGTTATGGAAAGATTTTTATTTGTTTAATCTGCAATAATACTGATT
>NZ_CAOLGM010000133.1:0-11724 GCF_948475835.1 uncultured Escherichia sp.
GTCCCCAGGAGCTTACATAAGTAAGTGACTGGGGTGAGCGAACGCAGACGCAGCACATGCAACTTGAAGTATGACGAGTATATTTAGCGTTCGCCTTAATTACTCATAGCATTAAGGAAGATCACATGCCGCAACAAAATTATCTGGATGAACTCACTCCGGCTTTTACGCCTTTACTGGCGATTAAAGAAGCCTCTCGCTGTTTATTATGTCATGACGCTCCCTGTAGTCAGGCTTGCCCGGCACAGACCGATCCGGGGAAATTTATTCGCTCAATCTACTTTCGTAATTTTAAAGGCGCTGCCGAGACAATTCGCGAAAATAATGCCCTCGGTGCCGTTTGTGCCAGAGTGTGCCCGACGGAGAAATTATGTCAAAGCGGTTGTACCCGTGCCGGTGTTGATACTCCCATTGATATCGGTCGCTTACAGCGTTTTGTTACTGATTTTGAACAACAAACCGGGATGGAAATTTATCAGCCCGGTACTAAAACGCTCGGCAAAGTCGCGATTATTGGCGCAGGTCCTGCCGGATTGCAGGCCAGTGTAACACTGACAAACCAGGGTTATGACGTCACGATTTATGAGAAAGAAGCGCACCCCGGTGGCTGGTTGCGTAACGGTATTCCGCAATTCCGGTTACCGCAATCAGTGCTGGATGCAGAGATCGCCCGTATTGAAAAAATGGGCGTGACCATTAAGTGCAACAACGAAGTCGGTAACACACTCACCCTTGAGCAGCTGAAAGCAGAAAACCGCGCGGTACTGGTCACCGTGGGGTTATCGAGCGGTTCCGGGTTATCGCTGTTTGAGCATAGCGACGTTGAGATTGCCGTCGACTTCCTGCAACGTGCACGACAGGCGCAAGGCGATATCAGCATTCCACAAAGCGCATTAATTATCGGCGGCGGTGATGTTGCGATGGACGTAGCCAGCACGCTGAAAGTTCTCGGCTGTCAGGCGGTAACCTGCGTAGCGCGTGAAGAGTTAGATGAGTTTCCGGCAAGCGAAAAAGAGTTTGCCAGCGCCCGGGAGCTGGGCGTTTCGATCATCGATGGATTCACGCCAGTAGCCGTGGAAGGCAATAAAGTCACGTTTAAGCATGTACGGTTACCGGGCGAACTGACGATGGCGGCAGATAAAATTATTCTCGCCGTCGGTCAGCATGCCAGACTGGATGCCTTTGCGGAGTTAGAGCCGCAGCGTAACACCATCAAAACACAAAATTATCAGACCCGCGATCCGCAAGTCTTTGCTGCTGGCGATATTGTTGAGGGTGACAAAACCGTGGTCTATGCCGTGAAAACCGGGAAAGAAGCCGCCGAGGCGATTCATCACTATTTAGAGGGAGCTTGCTCATGTTAACGAAAGATCTTTCGATTACTTTTTGCGGCGTGAAGTTTCCCAACCCGTTCTGCCTCTCTTCTTCGCCTGTAGGCAACTGCTATGAGATGTGTGCCAAAGCCTACGACACAGGTTGGGGCGGCGTGGTGTTTAAAACGATCGGCTTTTTTATCGCCAACGAAGTCTCGCCGCGTTTTGATCATCTAGTGAAAGAAGATACCGGTTTTATCGGCTTCAAAAATATGGAGCAGATTGCTGAACATCCGTTGGAAGAGAATCTGGCCGCCCTGCGTCAGCTGAAGGAAGATTACCCGGACAAAGTATTGATCGCTTCGATCATGGGGGAAAATGAGCAGCAATGGGAGGAGCTGGCGCGCCTGGTGCAAGAAGCTGGCGCGGATATGATCGAGTGTAACTTCTCCTGTCCGCAAATGACTTCTCATGCGATGGGTAGCGATGTCGGGCAAAGCCCGGAGCTGGTAGAAAAATATTGTCGGGCAGTGAAACGGGGTTCCACGCTGCCAATGCTGGCGAAGATGACGCCGAATATCGGTGATATGTGCGAAGTGGCGCTGGCGGCGAAGCGCGGCGGCGCAGATGGCATTGCGGCGATTAACACCGTTAAATCCATCACCAATATCGATCTTAATCAGAAAATCGGTATGCCGATCGTTAACGGAAAATCGAGTATTTCCGGATATTCCGGTAAAGCGGTAAAACCGATCGCCCTGCGCTTCATTCAGCAGATGCGCACCCATCCAGAACTGCGCGATTTCCCAATCAGCGGTATCGGCGGCATTGAAACCTGGGAGGATGCGGCTGAGTTTTTATTGCTCGGCGCAGCAACGTTACAGGTGACCACCGGCATCATGCAGTACGGGTATCGGATAGTGGAAGATATGGCAAACGGGTTGTCGCATTATCTCGCCGATCAGGGATTTGATTCGCTGCAGGAGATGGTAGGTCTGGCGAATAACAATATTGTCCCGGCGGAAGATTTAGACCGCAGTTATATTGTCTATCCCCGTATCAATCTTGATAAATGTGTTGGCTGTGGACGCTGTTATATTTCCTGTTACGACGGCGGTCACCAGGCGATGGAATGGAGCGAGAAAACCCGCACACCGCATTGTAATACCGAGAAATGTGTGGGTTGTCTGCTTTGTGGTCACGTCTGCCCGGTGGGTTGTATTGAGCTCGGGGAAGTGAAGTTTAAGAAAGGCGAGAAAGAACACCCGGTAACGTTGTAAAACCAGAGACGCATCCGGCATTTGGCACCGATTGCCGGATGCAGCGCATCCGGCAATATCCACAATCACATCACTTCTTACGCGCGTATTTCAGTGAATCCAGCGCTACGGCGAAGATAATAATCGCCCCTTTGATGATGTACTGCCAGTATGGGTTTACGCCGATATACGTCAGGCCATAGTTGATGACGGTAAAAATAATTACCCCGGGCACCACGCCAATCACCGTCCCCACACCGCCGCTGAACGATACACCGCCTACCACGCACGCCGCGATAGCATCCAGCTCATACATAAAGCCGAGGTTGTTGGTGGCAGAGCCGATACGTCCGGCTTCTAACATCCCGCCAAAGGCATAGAACACGCCAGACAACGCGTAGATCATCAGCAGGTTCAGGCCGACGTTGACACCAGATACTTTTGCCGCTTCCGGGTTACCGCCAATGGCAAAAATGTTCTTACCGAAGCGGGTTTTGTTCCACAACACCCAGACGAACGCCACCGCAATCAACGCGTAGAAGGTGATGTAAGAGAGACGGAAACTCCCCAGCGCGACAAAGCCCTGAGCAAAGGTAGAGAAGCCACTGTCAAAACCAGAAATTGGCGACGCCCCGACAAAGTCGTAATAGAGCGAGTTGATTCCATAGACGATGATCATCGTGCCGAGCGTGGTAATGAACGGCGTCACGTTGAGATAAGCGATAATCAGACCGTTGATCAAACCGATCACCGCACCAATGGCACAGACAATCAGAATAACCAGCGCAATCGGCATCGTCGCCATTTCCGGGAACACTTTGTTGGCGTTATCCATGGACTGCAATAATGTCGCAGCCACCACTGCCGCCAGCCCTACCTGACGACCAGCAGAAAGATCGGTCCCCTGGGTGACAATTAACCCTGCCACACCGAGCGCGATAATAATACGCACCGATGACTGGGTGAGAATATTACTTAAGTTCAACAGACTTAAAAATGTTGGGTCCTGGAAAATAATAATCGCCAGCAAAACTAAAAGAACGACGTAAATACCGCCCTCTTTCAGGTAAGTAAGAAAACTTTTCTTATTTAACGCACTCATGGGAAGCCCCTAATCTTAAAGGTGCAAAGACGCAAGACGCAGAATTTCGTTTTGCGTTGTTGTTTTTGTATCGACAATTCCGGAAACGAGACCATTGCTCATGACCAGAATACGGTCTGTTATCCCTAACAACTCAGGCATTTCAGAGGAGATAATAATAATCCCCTTGCCTTTCTTCGCCAGTTCGGCAATTAACTGATAAATTTCAAACTTCGCCCCGACATCAATACCGCGCGTCGGTTCATCGAGCATTAATATTTCTGGTTGCGTTAGTAGCCAGCGACCAATAATCACCTTTTGCTGATTACCACCGGAGAGCGAACCAATTTGCGTCCGATGACCCGGCGTTTTTACCCGCATCGAATCAATCACCCACTGGGTATCGCTTTTCATCCGCGAGTTATCCAGTAAACCAACTTTATTTTTGTAGTTGCGAATATTGGAAATTAACGAGTTAAAACCAATATCCAGATAGGCATAAATTCCCGTTGAGCGGCGCTCCTCAGTTACCAGTGCAAATCCGTGGTTTATGGCTTCGTTGGCATTATGGTTATTGATCTGTTTGCCGTGCAACGTAATGGTGCCAGCCGATTTCTCGCGAATACCAAATAACGTCTCAACAATATCGGTACGTTTCGCCCCCACCAGCCCGGCAATACCGAGGATCTCCCCTTTATGCAGATCAAACGAGACATCGCGAATCGACGGCTGGCGCAGTGACGTTAGGTTACGCACCTCGAGGATGACTTCGCCCGGCTTGTTTTCTTTGTCAGGAAAACGCTGATTAAGAGAACGCCCAACCATCATGGCGATGATCTTGTCCATCGTCAGTCCTGCCAGCGGTTCGGTGGCGATCCACTGACCGTCGCGCAATACGGTAACTTCATCACATAACTGGAAGATTTCTTCCATTTTATGCGAGATATAAACAATACCGCAGCCGCGCTCTTTTAATTTACGAATAATAGTGAACAGATGATTGACCTCTTTTTCGGTTAACGAAGAAGTCGGTTCATCCATAATCACAATTTTCGCGTTATAGGAAAACGCTTTGGCGATTTCGATCATCTGCATTTGCGAAACGGATAATGTGCCGACGCGCGCACGCGGATCGATATCAATATCCAGTTCATCAAAAATCGCTTTGGTTTCGCGGTACATTTTGTCCTGATCGACAAACATGCCTTTGGTGGGATATCGCCCCAGCCACATGTTATCCATCACCGAACGTTGTAATACCAGGTTTAACTCCTGGTGTACCATCGAAATACCATTTTCCAGTGCTTCTTTGGCGGAATGGAAATCGATCTCTTTACCCTGGAATAAAATGGTGCCGGAGTCTTTTTGATAAATACCAAACAGGCATTTTAATAATGTTGATTTTCCTGCGCCGTTTTCCCCCATTAATGCATGGATAGAATGTGGCCGGACTTTTAAATTAACGTTATCAAGTGCCTTAACACCAGGAAAAGACTTGTTGATACCGCTCATTTCCAACAAGTATTCCCCGGAAGACGGAGTCGTTGAGCTGACCATATAATTTTACCTTGTTGGCCATACAATAAGGGCGCAGTAAACGACTGCGCCCAATCAGTCTTATTTCTTGCTGAATTCAGCCAGGTTGTCTTTATCTACGCCAACATAAGGTACGCGGACCACTTTGTTGTCGATTTTCCAGTTGGTGCCATCAGCCGCACCTTTGCCATCGGCCAAGTTTTTCGCCAGATCAAAGGTCGCTTTCGCCTGGTTGTTAGCATCGTTCAGTACTGTGCCCGCCAGTGCACCGGATTTCACCAGCGCCAGCGCTTCTGGCAGCGCATCGACGCCAAACACCGGAATGCTGGACTTGTTGTGTGCTTTCAGTGCTTCTACCGCGCCCATTGCCATCGCATCGTTGTTGGCGATAACCACTTCGATTTTGTTGGCGTTCGGGCCAGACAGCCAGGCGTCCATCTTATCTTTCGCCTGAGCGGTATCCCACATAGCGGTATCTAACTGTAACTGTTCAGTTTTAATGCCTTTGTCGTTCAGCTCTTTAATCACGTAAGTGGTACGTGCTTCTGCATCCGGATGGCCCGGTTCACCTTTCAGCAATACGAATTGAATCTGACCGTCTTTGTTCAGATCCCAACCCTGATTCGCCGCCCAGTGTTTAGCAATCAAATCGCCCTGAATAATGCCGGACTCTTTGGAATCAGTGCCAACGTAGTAGGCTTTGTCGTAGCTATCCAGCGCCTTACGAGACGGTTCTTTGTTGAAGAAAACCACCGGCACGTTTTGCCCACGCGCTTTCTCAATCACCGTACCCGCAGCTGCCGGGTCAACCAGGTTGATTGCCAGTGCCTTCACCCCTTTCGCCAGCAATACGTCGATCTGATCGTTCTGCTTGGACTGGTCATTCTGAGAATCATTCATCAGCAGCTGAACATCTGGCGCGGCTTTCGCATCTTGCTCAATAGCCTTGCGCACTACAGACATAAAGTTATCGTCGTACTTATAGATTGTTACACCAATGCGAGTATCAGCAGCGTGTGCAGCGGCACCGAATAACATGCTGGCCATCACAGCAGACAGGGTTAACACCTTCTTATTCATGGTATCTCCGGTTTTTCTTATGCAGGGTAGTGCTTGAGATAAATGCTCGGCGGGGCAGTAGAGTTAATGAAGTGTTACTGAACGCCGAAGCTCACTTTTTAAAATTCGTTCTTCCATGCCCGGTAACGCTCCAGAAAACGGCTTTAATTGTTGTTATGACGCTATTACCTCGGTGAAAGTGATTATTCACTGTTACATACGGGTTACAACGTTAAAACGGTGCAATCATAGCTATCACATTGTTAAGATACTGTGAAATCACTCACAGATTGAAAGCGGTTACATCGCCTGATTTGTTGAGTTAGTGATCGTCGCCGCATTCTGGCGTGTTGCGACAGAATGGCGACGCACTAACGTCGGCATAAAACAGTGGCTGGCACGAGGATCAATATTGCCTGCTGCCCCCTGCAAGGCCAGTTCGGTGGCTAATTTCGCCATTGAAGCAATGGGATAACGCACGGTCGTTAATTGCGGGTCGGTGTAACGGGCGATGGGAATATCATCGAAACCGATGATTGAGAGATGTAACGGAATCGCAATGCCATTATCTTTTAATGCTGTCAGTGCGCCAGCGGCCATATTGTCGTTATAAGCAAATACAGCGGTAAGTTGTAGATTGCGCCCCAGCAGTTCAACCATCGCCGCCTCACCGCCCGGCATGTCCGGCGTACCAGTGCCAATCCAGCTTTCCGGCGGAATAATATCCTGCTCTTTCAACGCACTCATCCAGCCTGCTTTACGCATGGCGTCATCTTCAATGCCGTGGCTGGAAGAAAGATAACCAATACGTTGATGACCGTTATTCAGCAACATGCGCGTCGCCATTCGGGCACCGCTGAGATTATCCAGGCAAACGCAACGATGGGCGTACCCCGGCACAACGCGGTTGATTAACACCATACCGGGAATGTTATCCATAAATTGCGCCAGTTCATCGTCACTCAATGCTTTTGAGTGAACAATCAACGCATTACAACGCTGGCGAATTAACACCTCAATGGCGTGACGCTCTTTTTCCGCTTCATGATAGCTATTGCCGATTAGCACGTATTTCTGATGCTGCTGGGCGACCAGATCCACCGCTTTTACCAGCGCGCCGAAAAAAGCATCAGAAACGTCCATCACCACCACGCCAATGGTATCGCTAACCTGAGTTGCCAGCGCCTGGGCATTGGCATTTGGCCGATAATCCAGCTCACTCACGGCTTTCATTACTGCTTCACGCGTGTCGGCACTGACCAGCGTGCTGTTATTGAGCACCCGGGAAACCGTTGCCACAGAGACGCCAGCCTGACGCGCTACATCACGAATGGTGATCATATTCACTACCTGTTATGAGATTGCAGTAAATGACTGCTTGCTGGCGGCTATTTTGTCAGCACTGAATACAGGACTTCGTGAATCGAGTCACAGCAATGGAAACGGTTACAGCCGTTTTGTTAACGAATGTGATCCAGATCGTTATCTTGATGTTTTAGATATTGCCGTTCCGGCAGCACGCAAAGTTAACTGACGCCAGAGCCATTCCACCGGCCCCTGGCGGAAGTAACGCAGCCAGATAACAGAGAAGAGGATATTCGCCAGCCATACCGGAATAACAAACGCCAGCAGCTCCAGGCGATCAAAATGCATAAACAAACCGAGGTGGTAAAAAAGCGTGGTACAAATCAGCGTTTGCAATAGATAGTTGGTCAGCGCCATCCGTCCGACGCAGGCGATTGCCAGCACCAGCTTAAAGCGGCTTAATTGCGGCCAGAAGCCATAAAACAGCGACGCATAGCCAATCGCCTGAAACGGCGCACTCAGTTCCCGCGGCATTTGAAGTAAGAAGGCACACCAGCGATACGCCCAGTCCAGCTGCCATTGCAGGGCGATGGCAGGAAGGTTAATGGTCACCCCAATCGCCACCAGCACAAAACCAGTACGACGATAGTGACGTAAGCTGAACTGCCCTTTCAGCCAGCCGCTGCGCATCAGCGCCGCACCAATGAGCATCATCCCAGCCAGTTGCCAGCCATACTGTGCGCCCAGTGCCAGTAAACTGTTGCCAACACCATCGGCACGATTACTGATCGCATCAACGCCGCCGTGAAGCTTCCAGTATTTTTCATACAAAATAGCCGATGCATCCGGCGTCCAGGCGCGGCTGGTCTGGCTGTCGGAAATCAGCCCCAATAACAGCAAAACGCCAAGCCCCACCAGATAAAGCATGACGCCGGTATTAAACAGGCTTTTTACCGATGGCGCATCGCGCACCAGCCGCCAGCAGATTAAGCCCACCAGCCCGTAAGCCAGCAGAATATCGCCGTCCCAGAACAATAAACCGTGAATAAAGCCCAATAAGACTAACAGCGTTAACCGCGACTGGATCCAGCGTCTGCCACGGGGCAGCAACATTTGCAGTCCAGCACCAAACAGCAGCGCAAAAAGCGTGAGGAATTTCACCTGGCCGATGAGATCAAGAAATGCCCAGGTCCATGCATCCTGCGGCGTAATAGCACCGTACCAGGCGGGATTGAGATAAGCCGCCTTTGGTAGCCCAAAGGCGCTGATGTTTAATAGCAGGATCCCCAGAATGGCGACGCCGCGAACAAAATCGAGCGTGACGTTGCGCTCCATGGTTCCTGCCTTTTAATCAGTTGTGATGACGCACAGCGCGCAGAAACTCGTGGCGCGTATTCTGACTGGATTTGAACAATCCACCAAGAGAGGTCGTTGTTGTGGCACTGGTTGCATCGCGGATGCCACGCGCCTTCACGCAGTAATGCACCGCGTCGATCGAGACAGCCACGTTATTGGTGCCCAGCAGCGTTTGTAGCGCAATAAGAATTTGCTGCGTCAGACGTTCCTGCACCTGCGGACGCTGGGCAAAGAACTGCACGATACGGTTAATTTTTGACAGACCGATCACCGAATCTTTCGGGATATAAGCCACCGTCGCTTTGCCATCGATGGTAACAAAATGGTGTTCACAGGTACTGGTCAGAGTGATATCGCGCACGGTGACCATTTCATCGACCTTCATTTTGTTTTCAATGAGGGTGATTTTCGGGAAGTTGGCGTAATCCAGACCGGAGAAAATTTCATCGACATACATTTTAGCGATGCGATGCGGCGTTTCCATCAAACTGTCATCAGCCAGGTCGAGATTCAGCAGCTGCATGATTTCGGTCATATGACCAGCAATAAGGCTTTTGCGCGTTTCGTTATCCATTTCATGCACGGGCGGGCGCAGCGGTGTTTCCAGTCCTCGCGCAACTAACGCTTCATGAACCAGGGCCGCTTCTTTACTGAGTGATGGCATTTATGATTTCTCCTGCAGGTGTGACGCCTCCGCCCTGCGTGGGGGCAAAGTTATTAAGCTGATTTACAGCCTGATTATTGTGCGTGAGGCGGCGCACATAATCCAGTATTCACAGCGATAATTATTGTAATTGCCGCTGCCTTTCATCAGCAGATGTTAAAACATCGTTATGCAAATACGGAAGTGAAAGTTACTCACAGCACATTGAATAAACGGTATGATGAAGAAATTGCAAACAACACAACAAGGAGCCACGCATGGAAATGCTCGAAGAGCACCGCTGTTTTGAAGGCTGGCAGCAACGCTGGCGACACGACTCCAGTACCTTAAACTGCCCGATGACGTTCAGTATCTTTCTCCCACCCCCTCGTGATCACACCCCGCCACCAGTGCTGTACTGGCTTTCCGGATTAACCTGCAATGACGAGAACTTCACCACCAAGGCGGGTGCCCAGCGCGTGGCGGCAGAACTGGGGATTGTACTGGTGATGCCAGACACCAGCCCGCGCGGCGAAAAGGTTGCCAACGACGATGGCTACGATTTAGGCCAGGGCGCAGGCTTTTATCTTAATGCCACGCAACCGCCGTGGGCGACGCATTACCGGATGTATGATTATCTGCGCGATGAATTACCGGCGCTGGTTCAGTCGCAATTTAATGTCAGCGACCGCTGCGCCATTAGCGGTCACTCAATGGGTGGTCACGGTGCGCTGATTATGGCGCTGAAAAATCCGGGTAAATACACCAGCGTTTCGGCCTTTGCGCCAATTGTGAATCCGTGCAGCGTCCCGTGGGGAATCAAAGCGTTTAGCAGCTATTTAGGTGAGGACAAAAATGCATGGCTGGAATGGGACAGTTGCGCGCTGATGTATGCCAGTAACGCGCAGGATGCGATCCCGACGCTTATCGATCAGGGCGATAATGATCAGTTTCTTGCCGACCAGTTGCAACCTGCGGTACTGGCAGAAGCCGCGCGCCAGAAAGCGTGGCCGATGACGCTGCGTATTCAGCCGGGATATGATCACAGTTACTACTTCATCGCCTCTTTTATAGAGGATCACCTGCGCTTCCATGCGCAGTATTTACTGAAGTGAAAGTCCGCCCGGTTCGCCGGGCATCTTCTCATCAGAAGCGATAATCCACTGCCATAAAGTAACGACGTCCGTCTTCGTTATAGCTGTAGTCGTCACGACTGAGATCCTTGTCGCCAAGGTTCAGCACGCCTGCGCGCAGTTTGACGTCTTTAGTCACCTGCCAGGCCGCGCCGGTATTCCAGATGGTATAACCGCCCGGTGTTTTAGCCGTCGCGCTGTCGGCGCGTTTCTGCCCGGTATAGTGACCAGAAACATAGAATGACCAGTCTTCCAGCGCCAGCGGTTTCCAGTCCAGCGTACCGTTAGCAGTATGGAACGGCAGATCGGATAGCGGTTTGTTTTCGCCGTTGCTGACATCACGACCATCGTTGTAGGTGTAGTTGATCGACAGTTTCCATTCATCGTTGAACGGAATTTTCAGTTCGGTTTCCACGCCCTGAATACGAGCTTTGTTAACGTTGTAGTAGCTAAATACCGGTATGCGCCGTCCGTTAGCGCCCGTCTCAAAACCAACAAAGTTTTGGTAGCCCGGTGCAGCGTTGACGTCAGACGTACGGCTGATGCTGATACGATCTTTCACATCGTTACGGAAAACGGTAACGCTGGATTCAACCCCTTCCAGCCAGCCTTCTTCACCCATGTAGTAAAGCCCCAGCTCCCAACTTTCGCTGGTTTCTGGTTTCAGATCCGGGCTACCCACAATCTTACATGCGCCACGGCAGGAATTGCTCGTCCAGTCAGGGCTAAGTTGCAACAGAGAAGGTGCTTTAAATGCCGTCGCCCAGCCCCCTTTCACCGTTACGGTGTCGGTGGCGTTATAAACCAGGTAGGCACGCGGACTCCAGTGTTCACCGTAGGTTTCGTGATCGTCCATACGCACGCCGGTCGTCAGCGCCAGCGGCTCGAAGATCCGCCATTCATCTTCCACAAACAGCGCGTACTGGCTGGCAGACGTTTTGGAGCTGGTTCCCCCGGTCAGGTTCACCGCATCGCTAAGTTTGTCGTGACGCCATTCACCGCCAACCGTGAGAAACTGATTAATCGCCGTCAGCGGCAA
>NZ_CAOLGM010000134.1:0-11685 GCF_948475835.1 uncultured Escherichia sp.
CTGTTTGGCCTGATGCTGACTCTCTGTTCCAGCGTGATGGGCGTGCTGGCGGGGGCGCTACAAGGCTATTACGGCGGTAAAGTCGATCTCTGGGGACAACGCTTTATTGAAGTATGGTCGGGGATGCCGACGCTGTTTTTGATTATTTTACTTTCCAGCGTCGTACAGCCTAACTTCTGGTGGCTGCTGGCAATTACTGTCTTGTTTGGCTGGATGAGTCTGGTCGGCGTGGTGCGGGCGGAGTTTTTACGTACTCGTAATTTCGACTACATTCGTGCGGCACAGGCGCTTGGCGTCAGCGATCGCAGTATCATCCTGCGTCATATGTTGCCTAATGCCATGGTCGCGACCCTCACCTTTTTACCGTTTATTTTATGTAGTTCGATAACCACCCTGACCTCGCTCGATTTCCTCGGCTTCGGTCTACCGCTCGGTTCACCGTCACTCGGTGAACTGCTGTTACAAGGGAAAAATAACCTTCAGGCCCCGTGGCTTGGGATCACCGCCTTCTTGTCGGTGGCGATATTATTGTCTTTGCTGATCTTTATTGGTGAAGCCGTCCGCGACGCATTTGATCCTAATAAGGCGGTGTAGCATGACGCAAACTCTGTTAGCGATTGAAAATTTGTCGGTGGGTTTTCGCCATCAGCAAACCGTACGTACAGTAGTCAATGATGTTTCACTACAGATTGAGGCTGGCGAAACGCTGGCGCTGGTGGGTGAGTCAGGTTCAGGCAAAAGCGTTACCGCGCTGTCAATTTTACGCCTGCTCCCTTCCCCGCCGGTTGAATATCTCTCCGGCGATATTCGTTTTCATGGCGAATCGCTGCTTCATGTCAGCGATCAAACGTTGCGCGGTGTACGCGGTAATAAGATCGCCATGATTTTTCAGGAACCGATGGTGTCGTTAAATCCATTGCATACCCTGGAAAAACAGCTTTATGAAGTGCTTTCACTCCACCGCGGGATGCGTCGGGAAGCGGCTCGTGGCGAAATTCTTAACTGCCTTGATCGCGTTGGTATCCGCCAGGCGGCAAAACGGCTGACAGATTATCCGCATCAGCTCTCCGGCGGCGAACGCCAGCGGGTGATGATTGCGATGGCGCTGTTAACGCGACCGGAATTATTAATTGCCGATGAACCGACCACCGCACTGGACGTCTCTGTCCAGGCGCAGATTTTACAGCTGTTGCGCGAACTGCAAGGCGAGCTGAATATGGGCATGCTGTTTATTACTCATAACCTCAGCATTGTCAGAAAACTGGCCCACCGCGTGGCGGTAATGCAAAACGGTCGCTGTGTCGAGCAAAATTACGCCGCTACGCTATTTGCATCACCCACTCATCCTTACACACAAAAGCTACTCAACAGTGAACCGTCAGGCGATCCAGTGCCGTTGCCAGAACCTGCCTCAACGTTGCTGGATGTTGAACAGCTTCAGGTTGCCTTCCCCATTCGCAAAGGGATTTTGAAGCGCATTGTGGATCATAATGTGGTGGTGAAAAACATCAGTTTTACGCTACGAGCGGGTGAAACACTGGGTTTAGTGGGCGAGTCCGGTTCCGGGAAAAGTACGACGGGACTGGCGCTGCTGCGACTGATTAATTCTCAGGGCAGCATCATCTTTGACGGTCAGCCACTGCAAAATTTAAATCGCCGCCAGCTGTTACCTATTCGTCATCGCATTCAGGTGGTATTTCAGGATCCAAACTCCTCGCTCAACCCACGACTCAACGTTTTGCAGATTATTGAGGAAGGCTTACGGGTTCACCAGCCGACGCTTTCTGCCGCACAACGCGAACAACAAGTGATAGCCGTGATGCATGAAGTGGGATTAGATCCTGAAACACGCCACCGTTATCCGGCGGAGTTCTCTGGTGGTCAGCGACAACGTATTGCGATTGCCAGGGCATTAATTCTTAAGCCCTCGCTGATCATACTTGATGAACCGACATCATCACTCGACAAAACGGTACAGGCGCAAATATTGACGCTATTGAAATCATTGCAACAAAAGCATCAACTGGCCTATTTGTTTATCAGCCACGATTTGCACGTTGTCCGCGCGTTATGTCATCAGGTTATCGTACTGCGACAAGGGGAAGTAGTGGAACAAGGACCGTGCGCGCGCGTGTTTGCCACACCGCAGCAGGAGTATACGCGTCAGCTACTGGCGTTGAGCTGACGCTTAAAAAGGATTGTAGTTTGAAAAGGGTTCGGCAATTGCCACACCAAAATTTTTCAATCGGCATGTTGCAGCAAACTCGTCCTGGCGATTTACAAACAGGCACGGCTCACCTTCACACTCCAGCACCGAACATGGAACTTCGATGTCGCTTAACGCCTGGCTTAGTTTATACATCACCGACCATGCATTATCACCATCCGGGCTAAGCAATTTAAGCGCCACCAGGCTGTTGTCACCGCACGGTCCATTTTGCGGAATCGGTTCAACCTTCGAACCTGCGAAACCAGCAGACCAGCGATAGTTCTGCGGTAGACGATGGACGATTGAGAGTTGTAATGAAGTCACTTATTTTCCCCGGAAGTACATTTACTTCACAATTTGTTTACATCAATTTTAACACATCATCAACAATCCGTCTTTATACAGATCGTAAAGATTGATGCCTCGCCTGAGTGGCCTCTATGGCTCTGATTTAAGTAATATCTGCGGGCGTGGTCACGTTTGCGGGGCTATATGTACCCGTTTCTGCGATCTAACTCAACCTTTTTAACTACAATGATGTGACTTTTTACATAAATTGATTTTACATAAAATAAACATATATCGGGGGAATGATAGATTTGTGGTTGACATGCATCAACAAAGGAAGCCTTTTAGCTTCCTCGTTGTGCAATAGATCACCGTTTTTTCGGCCGACTGGCGTACAGACAGAAGAGAATGGAGCTGGTTGCGCAGAATGCAATTGACCAAATCATCGGCCATGCAGAGTTAAAGGTCGCAAGAGAAAGCAATGCGCCAACAATTGCCCCTATGCCAAAACGGAAGGTTCCTGCCAGCGAAGATGCCGTTCCCGCCATATGGGGAAACTCATCAAGAATGACCGCCATCGCATTGGATGACACCATCGACACGCAGCCCACAAACGCCGCAACGCCAACCACCAGCGACCAGAATCCCAGCCCCAGCAGCGCACTGATGACCATCCACGCTGCCATAATAAATTGTATCCACAACCCCGAGCGGAACATATTTAACGCGCCAATGCGGCGAACGAAGCGGCTGTTAAAGATGGTCATCACGAACAGGAAAACAATGTTTAGTGCAAAGTAATAACCAAAGTTTTCCGGCGCGACGTGGTTAATTTCAATGTAGACAAACGGTCCGGCGCTCAGGAACGAGAACATTCCGGCAAAGCTGAAACCGCTGGCCAGCATATAACTCAGGACACGCTTATGACGGAACAGCGCCGCAAAGTTACCAATAGTGGTACGAATGTGAAATGGCTGACGACGCTCCGGTGGTAAGGTTTCTTTAATCAGGAAGAAAATCATTGCCGAAGCCAGAATCGCCGCTAATGCCAGGATCCAGAAGATGTAATGCCAGCTCAGCCACACCAGCACCCAACCGCCGACAATCGGTGCCATCAACGGTGCAATAGTGGTCACCAGCATGACAAACGACATCATCCGCGAGAACTCTTCTTTCGGGTAAATATCGCGCATCAGGGCGTTAATGACCACGCTGGCCGCAGCCGCAGCCAGCCCGTGGAAGAAACGCATCACAATCAGCTGATCGATGGTGTTTGCCAACGCACACGCCACCGCGGCGGCGGCAAACACCAGCGTACCGCCGAGCACCACCGGCTTACGCCCGAAGCTGTCTGCCATCGGCCCGTAGATTAACTGCCCCAACGCAAAGCCCAGAATATAAGTACTGAGGGTCATCTGCGTACTGCCCGCAGGTACGCCAAACTGCGCTGAAATTACCGGTAGCGCGGGCAGATACATATCAATCGACAGCGGCATCAACATGGCCAGCAGGCCAAGGATAAAAACAATAGCAAACGACGAATGCTGTCGGGTGGTCACAACGGGCTCCTGAAAGTCATGGAAAAGTTAGACGACGCTGGCAATTTCTTCTTCAGTTAACGGACGATATTCACCGGGGGCTAAATCAGCATCCAGCGTAATACCGCCAATACGTTCACGATGCAGCTCAACCACATGGTTACCCACAGCGGCGAACATGCGTTTCACCTGATGATAACGCCCTTCGCTGATGGTCAGACGAACCTGCGTTGGGGTAATCACTTCCAGCACCGCAGGCTTAGTGAGATCTTTTTCGTTATGCAGCTGTACGCCTTTGGCAAATTGCTCTGCCGTATCGTCAGCTACAGGTGATTCCAGTGTCACCAGATAGGTCTTCTCGCAATGATGGCGCGGAGAAGTAATGCGGTGCGACCACTGACCATCATCAGTCATCAGCACCAGACCGGTGGTATCGATATCCAGACGTCCTGCGGCGTGCAGTTTCCAGGCTACCGGTTCATCCAGAAAATAGAGCACCGTTGGGTGATCAGGGTCGTCCGTGGAGCAAACATAGCCCTGAGGCTTATTGAGCATGAAGTAACGTGGACCATGTTGCTGCGCCAGCGGGTTGCCATCGTAAGCGACATCATGTTCAGGAAGCAGTTTGAACGCTGCATTACGGACGATTTCGCCATCGACGGTGACACGATTGCCGCGGATTTCACGCCCGGCAATAGCACGGCTAACGCCGAGTTGCTGTGCGATAAATTTATCAAGTCGCATGTGTGTGATTTTGCCTGTAAAAACGGAGGTCGGGCATTGACCCGAAAATCTGAACTGTTGTCTGCCCAGTATAGCGGTCTAATAACTTCCCTCAAGGGAAAAAGAACCGTGGCATACTATTAGCAGAATAATCTACCTACGCGAGACCATGATTTTTACACTTCGCCCATATCAGCAAGAAGCCGTGGATGCCACGCTCAACCATTTTCGTCGTCATAAAACCCCTGCCGTTATCGTGCTGCCCACCGGCGCAGGTAAAAGCCTGGTGATAGCGGAACTGGCACGGCTGGCTCGTGGTCGCGTACTGGTGCTGGCACACGTCAAAGAACTGGTGGCGCAAAACCATGCAAAGTATCAGGCGCTGGGGCTGGAAGCCGATATTTTTGCCGCTGGGTTAAAGCGCAAAGAGAGCCACGGTAAAGTGGTATTTGGCAGCGTGCAGTCGGTCGCTCGTAATCTTGATGCCTTTCAGGGTGAATTTTCGCTGTTGATTGTCGATGAATGCCACCGTATTGGTGACGATGAAGAGAGCCAGTATCAGCAAATCCTCACTCACCTGACTAAAGTGAATCCCCACTTACGCCTGCTGGGGCTGACTGCCACGCCTTTTCGATTGGGCAAAGGCTGGATCTACCAGTTCCATTATCACGGCATGGTACGCGGCGATGAGAAAGCCCTTTTCCGTGACTGCATTTATGAGCTGCCGCTGCGTTATATGATTAAACACGGCTATCTGACGCCGCCAGAACGACTGGATATGCCAGTAGTGCAATACGATTTCAGCCGCTTGCAGGCACAGAGTAACGGGCTGTTCAGCGAAGCTGATCTCAACCGTGAGCTGAAAAAACAGCAACGCATTACGCCACATATCATCAGCCAGATCATGGAGTTCGCCGAAAAGCGCAAAGGGGTAATGATTTTCGCCGCCACCGTTGAACACGCAAAAGAGATTGTGGGATTACTGCCTGCCGAAGATGCTGCACTGATTACTGGCGACACCCCCGGCGCTGAGCGCGATGTGTTAATTGAAGATTTTAAAGCCCAGCGTTTTCGCTATCTGGTCAACGTCGCAGTACTGACCACCGGATTTGACGCCCCGCACGTCGATCTTATCGCCATTCTGCGCCCTACCGAATCAGTGAGTCTTTACCAACAAATTGTCGGGCGCGGTCTGCGTCTCGCTCCGGGCAAGACTGATTGCTTAATTCTTGATTATGCGGGTAATCCTCACGATCTCTACGCGCCGGAAGTTGGTACACCAAAAGGCAAAAGTGACAACGTTCCGGTACAGGTTTTCTGCCCTGCCTGCGGTTTTGCCAACACCTTTTGGGGGAAAACGACCGCCGACGGGACATTGATTGAACACTTTGGTCGTCGCTGTCAGGGATGGTTTGAAGATGACGACGGTCATCGCGAACAATGTGACTTCCGTTTCCGTTTTAAAAATTGCCCGCAATGTAACGCGGAAAACGATATTGCCGCTCGCCGCTGCCGCGAATGTGACACCGTACTGGTTGATCCGGATGATATGTTAAAAGCGGCGCTACGACTGAAAGATGCGCTGGTATTACGCTGTAGCGGCATGTCTTTGCAGCATGAGCACGACGAGAAAGGCGAATGGTTGAAAATCACCTATTACGATGAAGACGGCGCGGATGTGAGTGAGCGTTTCCGTCTGCAAACGCCCGCCCAGCGAACTGCCTTCGAGCAGCTTTTTATCCGCCCGCATACGCGCACACCGGGCATCCCTCTGCGCTGGATCACCGCCGCCGATATCCTCGCCCAGCAAGCCTTATTGCGACACCCGGATTTTGTCGTTGCCCGCATGAAAGGTCAGTACTGGCAAGTGCGTGAAAAAGTGTTCGATTACGAAGGTCGTTTTCGTCGGGCGCACGAATTACGCGGTTAATGGTAGTTTTGATTGATGTATAAAGCGATTGAGTATAGAATCTCGCCCGCTTTTGCATACGCAAAGCAGATCACTTACCTGTTGCTGGGTCGCCTGTAGCAGGATTAATTTAAGAGAGAAAGAAATGTTTACTATCAACGCAGAAGTACGTAAAGAGCAGGGTAAGGGTGCGAGCCGCCGCCTGCGTGCCGCTAACAAGTTCCCGGCAATCATCTACGGTGGCAAAGAAGCGCCGCTGGCTATCGAGCTGGATCACGACAAAGTCATGAACATGCAAGCTAAAGCTGAATTCTACAGCGAAGTTCTGACCATCGTTGTTGACGGTAAAGAAATCAAAGTTAAAGCTCAGGACGTACAGCGTCACCCGTACAAACCGAAGCTGCAGCACATCGACTTCGTTCGCGCTTAATTGCTGAATAAGTTGTAAAAAACCCCGCTCCGGCGGGGTTTTTTGTATCTGCAGATTATGCCTGATTACGGTATTGCTATTTTTTGCAGGCCAGATAAGGCGTTCACGCCGCATCTGGCATTCAGAACACAAAACCGATTAATTGCCGCCAGACGTCCGGCGCTGCAATTGGTCACGCAAATTCGGCGGCGTGCCTTTAATGGTCAGGGTATCGGTTGCCGGATCCCAGAAGATGCGTTCACCTAACAGCATCGCATCAAAGTTAATAGTCAAGCCACCGCCGCTACCGGCAAACTTCGTCAACTGACGCAGTGTGCTACGGTCTGCCGGGAAGCTCTCTTCCAGTTCGTAGCCTTTTTCAGCCGCAAACTCCGTGAAACTCACTTCGCTGACGCCTGCCAGCTCTTTCGACAGCGACTCCAGTTCGATCTCTTCGCCTGCCTGCAGCTGCTCATTACAGTAGCTATAAACCTGCTGGCGCACGTTCTGTCGCTCTGCTTTATCCAGTTGTGCTTCGGCAGTGAAATCATCAACCGCTTGCAACAGCCCACGGTTTTGCGCTTTCGCGTTTAACCCTTCGCTGGCCCCGAGGAAATCCATAAAGAAATCCGCCACTTTGCGCCCTACTCGCCCTTTCAGGAAAGTGAGATAGCGGGTGGACTCTGGATTGGTTTCCCATTCGGTTAAATCGATACGCGCAACAATATCCGCATGATTGATATCAAGATAATGGGTTGGATTGATGTCGAGATTTTCGTTAACGCGCATACTGCTCAGGTTGCTCAGAACTGCCACCAGCAGATACTCCACCGCCAGATAACGGTAGTGGCAAAACAGCACGAATCCACCGTCAGCAAAAGGATATTTCGCTAATTCGTCACGCAGGCGCCCGGTTGCCGCGCGGCTAAATGCCAGAAAGTCCTCTTCGCCCTGACGCTGTAAGCGCAGCGTCTGCGCCAGTTCACTCTCTTCGCTAAACAAGCCGTAAGCTTTATTTTTGGCGCTATAGACCCGATGCAGTTCTGCCACCATCTCAACGACGGTTTCTGTCGGTTCCAGCAATGAATCGCGCAACACCAGCTCAAGGTTCTGCTCATCACGCTTGATAAGCTGGTGCAGAGCAATCTGGTTGATATCCAGACTCATGATAAACTCTCCTTTAAGACCGGGCGGTATTCAACCACCGCCGGTTAAGCGACGCAATAAAAGATGGCGGTCATTTTACAGAAGGCAGCGTAACGAGAATGATTTAACGCATAAAAAAGCAGAAAAAAAACCGTTGCTACGGTAATATGTTGCCCTTTCATCAACTAACTGATTTCGATTTATGCCACAAATTTCCCGCTACAGTGATGAACAGGTTGAACAATTGCTCGCAGAGCTGCTCAACGTACTGGAAAAACATAAGGCTCCGACCGACCTTTCCCTGATGGTGTTAGGCAACATGGTCACTAACCTTATCAATACCAGCATTGCCCCGGCCCAACGCCAGGCAATTGCCAACTCTTTTGCCCGCGCCTTACAGTCCTCTATCAACGAAGACAAAGCGCACTAAGGGAAACAGATAACAGGTTATGGTAACTCATCGTCAGCGCTACCGTGAAAAAGTCTCCCAGATGGTCAGTTGGGGGCACTGGTTTGCACTGTTCAATATTCTGCTTTCGCTCGTCATTGGCAGCCGTTACCTGTTTATCGCCGACTGGCCGACAACGCTTGCTGGTCGCATTTATTCCTACGTAAGCATTATCGGCCATTTCAGCTTCCTGGTGTTCGCCACCTACTTGCTGATCCTCTTCCCGCTGACCTTTATCGTCGGCTCCCAGAGGCTGATGAGGTTTTTGTCCGTCATTCTGGCAACGGCGGGAATGACGCTATTACTGATCGATAGCGAAGTCTTTACTCGTTTCCATCTCCATCTTAATCCCATCGTCTGGCAACTGGTTATCAACCCAGACGAAAATGAGATGGCGCGCGACTGGCAGCTGATGTTCATCAGCGTGCCGGTTATTTTATTGCTTGAACTGGTGTTTGCGACGTGGAGCTGGCAAAAGCTGCGCAGCCTGACGCGTCGTCGACGCTTCGCGCGCCCGCTGGCCGCATTCTTATTTATCGCCTTTATCGCCTCGCATGTGGTGTATATCTGGGCCGATGCCAACTTCTATCGCCCGATCACCATGCAGCGCGCTAACCTGCCGCTTTCGTACCCGATGACGGCGCGACGTTTTCTTGAGAAGCATGGTCTGCTTGATGCGCAGGAGTATCAACGCCGTCTTATTGAGCAAGGTAATCCAGACGCCGTTTCCGTACAGTATCCGTTAAGCGAACTGCGCTATCGCGATATGGGCACCGGGCAGAATGTGCTGTTGATTACTGTCGATGGCCTGAACTACTCACGCTTCGAGAAGCAGATGCCTGCGCTGGCAGGTTTTGCTGAGCAAAATATTTCGTTCACGCGCCATATGAGCTCCGGCAACACTACAGACAACGGCATCTTTGGCCTGTTCTATGGCATCTCGCCGAGCTATATGGACGGCATTCTGTCGACCCGTACGCCTGCGGCATTAATTACTGCGCTTAATCAGCAAGGCTATCAGCTGGGGTTATTCTCGTCAGATGGCTTTACCAGCCCGCTGTATCGCCAGGCATTGTTGTCAGATTTCTCGATGCCGAGCGTACGCACCCAATCCGACGAGCAGACCGCCACGCAGTGGATCAACTGGCTGGGCCGCTACGCACAAGAAGATAACCGCTGGTTCTCGTGGGTCTCTTTCAATGGCACTAACATTGACGACAGCAATCAGCAGGCATTTGCACGGAAATATAGCCGGGCGGCAGGCAATGTCGATGACCAGATCAACCGCGTGCTCAATGCACTGCGTGATTCTGGCAAACTGGACAATACGGTGGTGATTATCACTGCCGGTCGGGGTATTCCGCTGAGCGAAGACGAAGAAACCTTTGACTGGTCCCACGGTCATCTGCAGGTGCCATTAGTGATTCACTGGCCAGGCACGCCGGCGCAGCGTATTAATGCTCTGACTGATCATACCGATCTGATGACGACGCTGATGCAACGCCTGCTACATGTCAGCACACCTGCCAGCGAATATTCGCAAGGTCAGGATTTGTTCAACCCTCAACGCCGTCATTACTGGGTTACTGCAGCGGATAACGATACGCTGGCAATTACCACCCCGAAAAAGACGCTGGTGCTGAACAATAACGGTAAATACCGCACTTACAACTTACGTGGTGAAAGAGTGAAAGATGAAAAACCACAGTTAAGTTTGTTATTGCAAGTGCTGACAGACGAGAAGCGTTTTATCGCTAACTGATTAATTATAAATCAGTTAGCAAAATATCTTACTTGCAATCGGTGTGGAAAACGGTAGTATTAGCAGCCACGAGTCGGCACGTAGCGCAGCCTGGTAGCGCACCGTCATGGGGTGTCGGGGGTCGGAGGTTCAAATCCTCTCGTGGACCAAAAATCCCAAGAAAAAACCAACCTTTACGGTTGGTTTTTTTTATATCTGCAATTAATTCGATAAACAGACCGTGACACATCACAGCCTGTTTATTTTTTGTTATCAGAACGTCCAGACCACACCCGCCTGAGTATTCCACGGCGATTCTACCCCTGCGCCATTGCCATAGCTGACTGACAAATGACCGCTTAACGTCGGGGTAAACGATGACCTTATCCCAGCCTGATAAACGCCACGGGTTCCAGCCACATCATTATTAAATTTGCCATCGTCATTAACTTTCACCTGGTTAGAATCGGCGTATTCCTGACGCACGGCGGCTTTCAGTCAGGGTTCCAGCGTCGTACCGTTTTGCAGGTCCATGTGATAGCTTACCGCCGTTCCCGCTTCAGCGCGTAATATCCGGGTATTTCCCACATCCGCGCGCATGCCGTTTGATAACGTGTAGTCCTGACCATCTGTGGTAAAGCCGGTAAAGGCCAGATAGGGTCTAACACTCCACAATCCGTCAACCCAACGGAACCCGCTCTCGACATGAGCACCCGCGCCGTTACTATTGTAATCGCCAAACGCTGTTGCCCCATTACTCATCTTGCAATGGATGGTGTTGGCAAAACGGTCAACTTTCACCACTCCATCAACATAGGCACCGTTCTGATGCTCCCAACCGGCATAAGCCCCCAGGGTATAGCTATCGACATTGCCTTTGCCGCCGCGATCAAAACCAATATCAGAATGAGAGTAACCAAAGAACAAGCCGCGAATTGTGCTGGTTTCTTCACGGGAGAAACGGCTATCGATACCGAGCGTCAGCCCGGTCAATGTTTGCTCAAAGCCAGCGCCCGCATCAGTGGTCACGTTGTTGCGGGTGTTAATTGCCGAACTCCACATCGCCGTATCGTAATTAACGCCTTTTACGCTACCAAGACGCTCACGCACGGTGTCCAGTTCTGCATCAAATACCAGCGGTTGTGCTGCCGCCATATTCAGCACATCAGTGGTTGAAGGGGTAATTTGCGCGCGATTCTCTGCCAAACTCCAGCTATGGTTGCCATTATCCAGCAAGGTATATTCATACGTACCGATATTAACAACGCCTCCGG
>NZ_CAOLGM010000135.1:0-11483 GCF_948475835.1 uncultured Escherichia sp.
GCGGGTATCAGGCCAGTTTATGGTTAGCCATTAATTCCAGCGCCTGCACTAACGCAGAGTGATCCAACTGGCTGCCACCGTTTGCCGCACAGGTATTAAATAACTCCTGGCAGGTCGCAGTGTTTGGCAGGTTCAGCGCAAGTGCTTTCGCACTTTGCAGTGCCAGGTTGAGATCTTTCTGGTGCAGAGCGATTTTGAAGCCCGGATTAAAGGTGCGTTTAATCATACGCTCGCCATGAACTTCCAGAATACGTGAGGAAGCAAAGCCGCCCATCAGCGCCTGGCGCACACGTACCGGATCCGCACCGGCTTTTGAAGCAAATAGCAGGGCTTCAGAAACCGCTTCAATATTGAGCGCCACAATAATCTGATTTGCCACTTTGCAGGTTTGACCGTCGCCGTTACCGCCCACGAGGGTGATATTTTTACCGAGCAGTTCAAACAGCGGTTTAACACGTTCAAATACCGCTTCATCACCGCCAACCATAATCGACAACGTCCCTTCACGCGCACCGATTTCACCGCCAGAGACTGGCGCATCGAGATAATCGCCGCCCAGTTCATTCACCTGACGAGCGAAACGCTTAGTTTCAATCGGGGAAATGGAGCTCATATCAACAATGGTTTTGCCCTTCAGCGAGGCTTTGGTACAACCATTTTCACCGAACAGAACTTCTTCAACCTGTGGTGTATCTGGCACCATAATAAAAATGATGTCCGATGCTTCCGTTACCTGGCGCGCAGTTTCAACACTGACGGCACCCAGTGACAGTAATTCATCAGCAACCGGTCCAATGGTTGTGACATGCAGTTGATGACCGGCACGCGCCAGATTAATGGCCATCGGTGTACCCATAATGCCTAAGCCAATAAATCCCAGTTTCATAATTAACCTCTTTTAAATTTCGCTTTTCCTGAATTCAGACAACACGATCCCCTGCCAACTTAGCGGCCTAAAAAAGCATTGCCTGAACAGCGTTACGTTTTAACGGTACGGATCCATCCAGCGTAAACCGGCTTCCGTGGTGGTTTGGGGTTTATATTCACACCCAACCCAACCGTTGTAGTCAGAATTTTCGATTACCTTAAAGAGATAATCATAATTAATTTCTCCGGTTCCCGGTTCGCCGCGATGCGGATTATCGGCAATTTGCAGGTGACCAATTTTATCAGCCCACTGAGTCATGGTGTTGGTTAATTCACCTTCCATCCGCTGCATGTGATAAATGTCATACTGAATTTTCAAATTGCAGCAACCAACATCATCAATCAATTTCAGCGCCTGCCGAGTTCCGGTGAGATGGAAACCAGGAATATCAAAATGGTTAATAGGTTCAATCAGTAATAAAATATCTTCTTTCATCAGCATATTCGCGGCATAACGCAGGTTTTCTACAAGCGTTGCGTGAATCTGTTCACTGCTGAAACCAGCCGGCGTTTTACCGACCAGACAGTTAATTTTTTTATTACCCAGCGCACGGGCATAACGAATCGCTGCTGCTACGCCATCCCGAAACTCTTCTTCACGGCCAGGAATACAGGCAATACCGCGCTCCCCCGCCGCCCAGTCACCCGCCGGTAAATTGTGCAGCGTATGTTCGAGTTTATTACTCGCCAGCACCTGTTTTAATTCTTCAATGTCGTAGTCATAAGGAAACATAAATTCAACGCCGCGAAAACCACACTGCGCAGCTTTCTCAAAACGGGCGAGAAAATCATATTCTCCAAATAACATCGATAAATTAGCAGAGAAACGTAACATTATTTATCTCCCTTATTCATAGTGCATGAAGCAGGTTTCAGTCGGTGCGTCCGCTGCGTTATCGGCGATATCTTCAAATTCCATGACGTTATCCAGTTCGCTGCCCATCGAAATATTGGTCACACGCTCGAGAATAACTTCCACGACTACCGGTACCCGATATTGCGCCATTAAGGCTTTCGCCTGTTCAAAGGCTGGCGCAATATCTTCCGGTTTGAAGACGCGAATCGCTTTACAACCTAAACCTTCCGCTACTTTTACGTGGTCAACACCGTAGCCATTCACTTCACTGGAGTTGATATTCTCGAAAGCGAGTTGCACGCAGTAGTCCATATCAAACGCGCGCTGCGACTGGCGAATCAGCCCCAGATAAGCGTTATTGACCAGTACATGGATGTACGGAATGTTGAACTGTGCGCCAACGGCCAATTCTTCAATCAGGAACTGGAAGTCGAAGTCACCGGAAATCGCCACCACTTTGCGCTCTGGATCAGCGGCACAAACCCCCAGCGCCGCCGGAATGGTCCAGCCCAGCGGGCCTGCCTGCCCACAGTTGATCCAGTGGCGGTCTTTAAAGACATGCAGCATTTGCGCAGCGGCAATTTGCGACAGACCAATGGTGGTGACATAGCAAACATCGCGACCAAAGGCTTTGTTCATCTCTTCATACACGCGCTGCGGTTTCACCGGCACGTTGTCGAAATGGGTTTTGCGCAGCAAAGTGCGTTTGCGCTGCTGGCAGTCGGCGACCCATTCTTTACGACACGGCAGACGACCCGCTTTTTGCATCTCCTGCGCCACTTCAACCAGCAGTGTCAGCGCCGCTTTAGCATCAGAGACAATGCCGAGATCCGGACACAGCACGCGACCAATTTGCGTCGGCTCAATATCGATATGAACGATTTTGCGCCCTTCGGTGTATTTCTCTACCGAACCGGTATGACGGTTAGCAAAACGGTTACCGATACCAAACACCATGTCGGACGCCAGCAACGTTGCGTTACCGTAACGATGCGCGGTTTGCAGACCCACCATCCCGGCCATCAGTTCATGATCGTCCGGGATACAGCCCCAGCCCATCAGCGTTGGGATCACCGGAACGCTGGTCAGTTCAGCAAACTGTTGTAACAGTGCAGCTGCGTCAGCATTAATTACCCCGCCCCCGGCAACAATCACCGGACGTTCGGCCTGGATTAACATTTCTACAGCTTTTTCGATCTGCATACGGCTGGCAGCAGGTTTGTAGACCGGCAGCGGTTCGTACATATCAGGATCAAACTCGATTTCCGCAACCTGAACGTCGAACGGTAAATCCACCAGTACCGGACCCGGACGACCAGAACGCATCAGGTGAAATGCCTGTTGCAACACACGAGGCACCAGCGCCGCTTCACGTACTGTAACCGCCATTTTACTTACCGGCTTGGCGATAGCTTCGATATCAACAGCCTGGAAATCTTCTTTATGCAGACGGGCGCGCGGAGCCTGGCCAGTAATACACAGAATAGGAATGGAATCAGCAGAAGCAGAATAGAGCGCGGTGATCATGTCCGTGCCCGCAGGACCGGAAGTCCCCAGACATACGCCGATATTCCCTGCCGTTGCGCGGGTATAACCTTCCGCCATGTGCGAAGCACCTTCCACATGACGCGCCAGAATGTGACGAATACCGCCGTGCTTACGCATCGCTGAGTAGAACGGATTGATTGCAGCTCCCGGAACGCCGAAGGCGGTGGTGATACCTTCTTTCTCCAGCACATACATTGCCGCGTCAACGGCTCTCATTTTTGCCATTTTATTCCTACCTCTATTAATTGGAAAAATTTTCCAACTTTCAAATTTTGTCAAAAAAACCCGCTCCGCAGAGCGGGATGCGACAGACACTATGGATGTGCTTTCAGTCCCAACGCCGTGCTGATATCGCGGGCGGTGTCTCTGACCAGCTCACCCTGACTGACAAAACGATCTTCTGTCAGTCTTGATGAAGGCCCGGAGATGGAGATAGCGGCAACAACGCTACCGACATCATCGTAAATTGCTGAAGCTATGCAATTCAGACCTACAACATGCTCTTCTTTATCTACGGTATAGCCCAGTTCACGCGCTTGTTCCAGGTCCTTCAGCAAGGTGGGCATATCCACAAGCGTAGTTGGCGTAAACTGCTGCAAACCGGTTTGCAGAATGATGCTCATCAACTCCTCTTCCGCCAGCGGATAAAGCAGCGCTTTGCCCGCACCGGAAGCATGCAGCGGCAGACGACTGCCCAGTGGCGCACACATCCTGACCATTGATTTACACTCTAACTGACCAATTAATACTGCTTCATTGCCGTTACGGATCGCGACATTGACCGTTTCGCCGGAAAGTAACATCAGGCGGCGCATAAACGGCCCGGCGACGGAGAGGACATCGCGGTTATGGATGTACGCCGCACCGACGTTAAAGACACCTAATCCTATATGCCACCAGCCTAATTGACTGTCCTGATAGACAAAATCCGCTGCCTGTAAAACCTTCAGCAAGCGAAAGGTCGTGGAGAGCGGCAAATCCAGATTGAGAGAAATATCGCTAACCGACGAACTTCCCCCACTTTTTTCCAGATATTGCAGAATCGCAATTCCCCGCTCTAACGCCTGTGCGCCCTTCTGTGCCACAGGCTCCGCCTGTCCTGGCCTGCCGCGCCGTCTAACTTCCGTCATACCTACGTTAACTCCGACCTACAAGTGAGCATAAACAATGAACAATTAGTTTATCTTATGCAAGTCGGTTGCAGGCGTCACGCAAAACAGAGTTCCTGTTCAGGAATACTTTCAACATCACAGTTGTCACTGCCGCCGCGATCGATGGTCAGAAAATCGGTGACGCGCTGCCAGGCGAAAAGTGGGTGATGCCAGACGTTACGATGGTAATTCACTCCCTGTTCGCCGTTGGTGATAAACGCCCGCAGCGTTGACAGGTCTGGTTTGTCGTCGCCTAACGCCACGACCACCACAAACACTTCACCTTTCATCGGGATAAAGGCCTGAGTGCCCAGCGGATGACGTTCGAGTTCGTAAATGGTCAGCGGCAGATTCGCCGGTTGCGCGCGGTTAATGCTGATAAGCGTACGGTCTTGCTCAAGAATCTCAACCAGCGCCAAATCGTGGTAACGCTCCACCAGGCCATTGTTAATATGGAAAAAATCCCGTTGCTGAGTTTCGATTACGTCGCCATAAGCACTAAAGGCTTCCTGACTTAACGGTAATACCTGAAGTTTCATCTTTTTGTCCTTGTAACATAATTCCGTTCAACCATCGCCGACCGGTCAGCTTGGTTTCAATAACAGGCAATCTAAAACCTTAAGAGAACAACATCAACACAAAAGTTGGAATATTTTTCCAAAAGTAGATTTAGTCCACAAATTGAACAGGGTTATCATGTAAAAATACTGATAAATCAGAGGATAAGAAAATCACGCAACTTGCGGATTTAAAAGGGGATACCTGAAGATGTTCGATCCAGAAACCTTGCGGACTTTCATTGCGGTTGCTGAAACAGGAAGTTTTTCAAAAGCGGCAGAACGATTATGTAAAACCACGGCGACGATCAGTTATCGCATTAAACTTCTGGAAGAGAATACCGGAGTAGCGCTGTTTTTCCGCACGACTCGCAGCGTGACGTTGACAGCGGCTGGCGAGCATCTACTTTCCCAGGCCAGAGACTGGCTGAGCTGGCTGGAAAGTATGCCAAGCGAGCTGCAACAGGTGAATGATGGCGTGGAACGCCAGGTGAATATTGTCATCAACAACCTGCTCTACCACCCCCAGGCCGTCGCCCAGTTGCTGGCGTGGCTGAATGAACGTTACCCCTTTACCCAGTTTCACATCTCCCGACAAATCTATATGGGCGTCTGGGATTCGCTATTATACGAAGGTTTTTCACTGGCTATCGGCGTCACGGGAACCGAGGCGCTGGCAAATACCTTTAGTCTTGATCCCTTAGGATCGGTGCAATGGCGCTTTGTCATGGCGGCGGATCATCCGCTGGCGAACGTTGAAGAGCCGCTAACAGAAGCGCAGTTGCGGCGCTTTCCGGCGGTCAATATTGAAGACAGCGCCCGCACCTTAACCAAACGCGTCGCCTGGCGATTGCCTGGGCAAAAAGAGATTATTGTTCCTGATATGGAAACGAAAATCGCCGCCCATCTTGCGGGCGTTGGCATTGGTTTTTTGCCAAAATCGCTTTGCCAGTCAATGATCGATAATCAACAACTAGTTAGCCGGGTAATCCCAACGATGCGCCCTCCTTCGCCATTGAGTCTGGCATGGCGCAAATTTGGCAGCGGCAAAGCGGTAGAAGATATTGTGACCTTGTTTACCCAGCGCAGGCCGGAAATCAGCGGATTTTTAGAAATTTTCGGCAACCCACGCAGTTAAAAATCAAGTTTCCTTGCGCGTTGGCGCGTAAAATAGCGCGCAAGCTGATTTGAGGTTCACTTTTAACTATGCAAGAGAGACACACGGAACAGGACTATCGTGCCCTGCTGATTGCTGATACGCCCATTATTGATGTTCGCGCCCCTATCGAGTTTGAGCAAGGCGCAATGCCCGCCGCTATCAATCTGCCGTTAATGAATAACGATGAACGCGTCGCCGTTGGCACCTGTTATAAACAGCAAGGGTCAGACGCGGCGCTGGCGCTGGGTCATAAACTGGTGGCGGGTGAAATTCGTCAGCAGCGTATGGACGCCTGGCGGGCAGCGTGCCTGCAAAATCCGCAAGGTATTCTCTGCTGCGCCCGTGGCGGTCAGCGCTCACATATTGTGCAAAGCTGGTTGCATGCAGCGGGGATTGATTATCCGCTGGTGGAAGGCGGTTATAAGGCACTGCGCCAGACCACGATTCAGGCGACTATTGAACTGGCACAAAAACCGATAGTGCTGATTGGCGGTTGTACCGGCTGCGGCAAAACGCTGTTAGTGCAACAACAGCCGAACGGTGTTGATCTGGAAGGGCTGGCGCGTCATCGCGGTTCGGCGTTTGGTCGCACCTTACAACCACAACTTAGCCAGGCGAGTTTTGAAAACCTGCTGGCTGCCGAAATGCTAAAAACCGACGCCCGTCAGAATTTGCGCCTGTGGGTGCTGGAAGACGAAAGCCGGATGATCGGTTCGAATCACCTGCCGGAATGCCTGCGCGAGCGAATGACTCAGGCGGCGATTGCGGTGGTAGAAGATCCGTTTGAGATCCGTCTTGAGCGCCTGAACGAAGAGTATTTCTTGCGTATGCATCATGATTTTACCCACGCGTACGGCGACGAACAGGGCTGGCAGGAGTATTGCGAATACCTGCATCACGGACTTTCGGCGATCAAGCGTCGGCTGGGGCTACAGCGCTATAACGAACTGGCTGCAAGGCTGGATGCAGCGCTGACAACGCAACTCGCAACCGGTAGCACCGACGGTCATCTGGCCTGGCTGGTGCCGTTACTTAAAGAATATTACGACCCAATGTATCGCTATCAGCTTGAGAAAAAAGCGGAAAAAGTTGTCTTTCGCGGTGAGTGGGCGGAAGTGGCGGAATGGGTTAAGGCGCGGTAATGAGGGACGTATTTGTATTAGTCGCGACTTGATCTGACACATGGCCTTGAAAGGTTGAGAGTTACCGGTTTTGATATGAGTGTCGAATCCTTATCCAAAACAAGAGGTAACTCTCATGCTTCATACTGCCAATCCCGTCATCAAACACAAAGCCGGTTTGCTCAATCTGGCTGAAGAACTCAGCAACGTATCAAAAGCCTGTAAAATCATGGGCGTTTCGCGTGATACGTTTTATCGTTACCGCGAACTGGTCGCTGAAGGCGGTGTGGATGCGCAGATTAATCGTAGTCGCCGCGCTCCTAACCTTAAGAACCGTACCGATGAGGCAACTGAACAGGCTGTTGTTGATTACGCCGTCGCTTTCCCGACACATGGTCAGCACCGGGCCAGCAACGAGCTGCGTAAACAGGGGGTTTTTATCTCCGACAGTGGTGTCCGTTCTGTCTGGTTACTCCATAACCTTGAGAATCTCAAAAGACGATACTGAACAAATTTTATCAGGTGACGTTCCGTAAAAAGTTGTATGGAGTTCTCGATGCAGTCGGCGCGACTATCAGTACCCCCGCTGAACCTTGGACTATCGGGCCGCCGTACTGGGGCATGTCACCCTGGCGTGCCGCTGGTTTTCCGCTAATGGTTTATTTCCTCTTTCTTTCCCGGCAAGAATTTATTTTAATCCGGAAGGATTATTTATTTTCAGATAGGGACTCACATTAAACACGTAACATTTTAATTAATGCATGGCTGAATATGTATTACACAATGTCAGATATCGTAAAAGACCAGTGCAATTCTATGTAAACTCTCTGACTGTTCATTTTATTTGTTGTTTCAGGGTCGGAACTCACCCTCAATAAACAACTGAATACGAGTAGATATTCATCGTCTGAGCTATATGGCTTTACACAATAGCCGACATGTCTTTTCTCAGTCAGGAATTTTACTTTTCCTCACTACGAAGTTGACGACTTCGATATGGGATAGACTCTTAATTCAAGCAATTACTCTGCACAAGCATCAGGCAATCCAGCTCCAATATTTGTTATAAAATAATGCGTAACATTAATTTCACCAACAAAAAAAAGGTTTACGCTATCCCCTTGCCCTGGTATTTTACCATATTTACACCACACTTTTTTTGTATCTGGATCATTCTCTGATACGATTTTCGCCACTTGTTCCCTGGCCCTCACCGTCAATGTTTTCTTAAACCTCCCCCCATCATCGATTGTTAGGGAAAAATAAGAAAAAAAATAATCATCTTCTACATTTGTGGATATTGATATATCCACCGCTACGTGCGGAAAAAAATCTGGGAGCCATGTAAAAACTCCATCACTTTCTGGTATTGCCATATAGTTTATGTAATGCTTACTTACAAGAGATTCATCTTTGTGTAAATAAAGATAAGTAGTCACGCATAAAAAAACAACGATTATAATAGCAAAAATAAATATTACCATCTTTGAGATGTTACTTGAGATAGCCAGCATCTTGTAAAGCCTTTATCGTTTTTTTATGCTCTGGATTAATATAATCAATACATCTATTTGAGCAATCTTGTGTTAATGGACATGTCAACCCATGTTCATTTACAGCCAAGTCTTTTTTATTATCTTCAATCATCTCAGAATGGGATAACTTTACTTTTCTGCCGTACATACCGAACATATTTAACCCGTAATCTCTAATCTCTTTTTCATAACCCAGCCCTTTCGCTGATCGGCTAACACCAGCGTCATTTAATTTAGACACTCGACAAAATGCCATACAATGGAAAAATTGATCAGTCCCACCTAAATTTAATCTCTTCATATCATCATAAGTATCAGATAATATATCCCATGCTCTTTGATGGTTTAGTTGTTCTTTTTTTCGCATTAACGCTACATCTGCAGGACTTAACCCTAATGGATCAATACCATTCACCGGCTTCAGCGGATACGCATACAGACTCCATCCCCCCTCCAGCCCTATCGGGTCCTGAGTGATATACCGCCCCTGCAACGGATCGTAGTACCGGTTCCGGTTGTAGTACAGCCCCGACTCCTTATCATACTGCTGCCCCGGCAGCCGGTACGGCTGGTGCAGGTGATGCGGGTTCTCTTCATTCAGCTGGTTGCCCCACTCATCATACTCCCCGCTCCACGCAATGTTTCCATCCGCATCCATCAGCGCCAGCATTATTTACTATGTAGGAAATTCAAAACACATCCATTTTTCTTATTAATTTCTATAATAAATACACCACCCGCAACTTCATAAGGTAACTTTGCTCCCTCAACAACCCAACTATCTGGTAGTTCCGTAATTAAATATGGTTTTTCTTCTTCTGCAATCCGTTCGCCATAGCGATACCTAACATATATTTCAGCTAATTGTATCGCCATTGTTTCAGTTTTTACCGTATTTTTAACAGAGTATTTATCTAAATGTAATTTTTCCACATACCTCATAAAAATAATGTTTTCATCAGAACCGTAAACAGCTGTCTCATTACAGGCAAATAGTATAAAAAATGAAAGCATCGAAAATATTGAACTATATTTCATTGAATCTCCTTATAGGCCCCACTAATAAAAGCACTAAAATTAATCATGATACGGTATGCATACTGAACTCAATCCCGGGACACTATTTCTGATAAAAATATATTCTCCTTTATTATTAAGCGCCTCAAATCGTCCATCAGGTGTTGCGAGATAAAATGCTTCAAGATTATTATCTTTACTTCTTACAAGATTTTTATCGCTACTTGAAAAAAATTCATCAACATAATCGCCATGACTATCTGCACCGTGAGTATGATAAGCAGCAACTCTATCTGTACCTGTGGGACATTTTCTTTTCAGAGGATATGACTCCTTTCTTAAATTATCAGTTTCTGCCTTAGATGCAAAATATTTTCCATTAGTATCTTTACAGACAATACCAGAGTATTCCATATCATTACATAGAGATCTATTCTGCGTTTCTTTCAAAGCATCTAACGCAGCATCTGCAGTACTATCAAATTTACTTGGTCCTATTATACGTGAAAGAACACCACAAACTCCCCCCGTACATGCTCCAGATCTGGCATCATCCCAAGTCTGCAATAATCCCATAGGGTCAATTTGTTGTAGTGGATTTAAAGGATACTGATATAAATTCCATCCCCCTTTCAACCCCATCGGGTCCTGAGTAATATACCGCCCCTGCAACGGATCGTAGTACCGGTGACGGTTATAGTACAGCCCTGATTCCTCATCATGCTGCTGCCCTGGCAGACGGTACGGCTGATACACATGATGCGGGTTCTCCTCATTAAGCTGGTTGCCCCATTCATCATATTCCGCGCTCCACGCCGTATTGCCGTCTTCGCTGATAAGCGCCAGCGGCAGTCCCCGGTGGTCGCAGTGATAAAGATGAGCTTTTCGCGCCGGTGTGTATTCCGGCTCCACCTGTCTGGCCAGTTGCTCCACCGTCAGCCCGCACTGCGCAAGCCACGCCCGGCTTTCACTGCTCACGCGGTCTGCCCGGATTTCTTCCTCCAGTCTGTCCAGCAGCCGCACCAGTTCAGCCGGAAATACCACGCCGTGCCCGTCCTCGCTCCCTTCCTGCTGCAGCTTCTCCGCCAGGCTGCGGCGCTGCGCTTTCTCCCGCTCGCCGTTGTCTGTTTCGATGCGGATGAGCGGCGCGAAGCTCCCCGGCTGATATACCGTCTGGATACGCGTGGTGTCGGTCTGTACCGTCGTCAGCCGGTCGCCGTCCCACCCGTACCACGTCACCTCCGGTTTCCGCGACAGCGACATCCATCCCGTCAGGTCACGCTCGCGACGCCACACCCGTTTCGCCATTCGCCGTCCCAGCGGGTCGTAGAGGTAGCGGCTCTCGACCAGTGGCTCGCCATGCTGTATCCGCGTGTGGAACACCAGGCGGTGCTGGCTGTCGTAGTGGTAGTGGTGGGTCCGCTCGTCGTCCGTCCGGATAACACCCGCCGGGATAAGGTCCGTCTTCTCCGTCAGTCTGCCGTATTCATCATAGTGGTAAACATAGTGCGCATCCTCTGCGATGCGGTTATCCGGCCACGCCGTGAGGGTACTGTCCGGGTGCAGCTCCGGGTCCGGCAGGCGGTTTCCCGCCGGGTCGGTGGCATACGGG
>NZ_CAOLGM010000136.1:0-11398 GCF_948475835.1 uncultured Escherichia sp.
TGCATATTCCGGCGGGGATCGGTGTGCTGGAAGCGGTGTTTATCGCACTACTGGCTGGGGAGCATACCTCGAAAGGGAGCATTATCGCCGCCCTGCTCGCTTATCGCGTCCTGTATTACTTTATCCCGCTGCTGCTGGCGCTGATCTGTTACCTGCTACTGGAAAGCCAGGCGAAGAAGCTACGGGCGAAAAATGAAGCGGCGATGTGAAGTTTAGTTAAGTTCTTTAGTATCTGCATTTACGACTAATGAAAAAAACGCGTATGCCTTTGCCAGACAAGCGTTATAGCTATCGCGGCAAGTATCCCAAAGAAGCCGATAAAATAGTAATAGAGTGTTAATGCACCTGTAACAGCGCAACGAACCGGACTCCACAACTCTTCACTATGGCATTTCCCCGCCAATTCAAGGAGCTTATTTCGTCCATGCGAGATAATGCCTGACCATAACACAATCATTAAGCAACTTATTACCCAAACGGGTCGTTCACTCATTAATGCGGCATTCATGATGATCACCAGGGCCAACCCTGTCAACGTCATCATAATGATAAAATGGTGAGAACCAGGATCAACATTAAATAATAAACCGGCCAGCATACTGATTAAAAACATCGCGCCCGCAGTGCTGAACACGACGATAATGGCAGGTACAGGAGCTAAACTTGCAACGACAATCGCCACCAAAGAGAGTAAAAACAGATATATTACGCCTGCGATGACGGCATTTATCTTGTTGATATCCTTACTTAAGCCATACATACAAACTAATAATAACCCTATGGCGACATACATTGTTGGTGAATCATATTTGGTTGCCGTAATTTCGAGATACTTAGCTCCCCAGGCCAGTCCTGCGGTTGCCACCAAACCTAAAGCGGTAATGAGCCATATACCGTTTAATATCCTGGTCTCGTGCTGAAAATCTAATTTATTGCTGTTTTGTGAGTATGATTCCATTCTTTTAGTTGTCCTTAGAAAAAATATTAATATTCACCATCAATAAATTTAAAACCACGCATACAAAATACTTTTGTATTTATGGATACGGAAAACGCTTCCGCTCGCCATAAGGCGTATTTTATACCTGGTACTTGTTAAGTGTCGTTTTTAGTAAGAAAAAAAATCCCGACACATGGCCGGGATATTGATGGTGAAAAAGAATTAACGGCGGTTGCCAAAAATTCGCAGCAACATCAGGAACAGGTTGATGAAGTCCAGATACAAGGTTAACGCGCCAAGAATGGAATATTTGCGCAGGTTCGACGTGTCGCGGGTATCAATCTGCTCACCCATATTTTTCAATTTCTGAGTGTCATACGCCGTCAATCCGACAAAGACAATCACGCCGATGTAGGTAACTGCCCACATCAATGCTTCGCTTTTCAGCCAGAAGTTGACCAGCGATGCCAGCACAATGCCGATTAACGCCATAAACAGCATATTGCCAAAGCCACTTAAATCGCGCTTCGTGGTGTAACCGTACAGGCTCATTGCGCCGAACATCCCGGCAGTAACGACGAAAGTACTGGCGATAGAAGCAGCGGTATAGACAATGAATATACTGGAAAGCGTAAGACCCGTCAGCGCCGAATAAAGCATAAAGAGCATCGTCGTTACACCTGCGCTCAGCTTTTGAATCATCGCTGATAACACAATAACCAATGCTAATTGCGCGATGATCAGACCGATTAAAAAGACACGGTTAGTAAACAACAGCTCCATCACGGCCGCGGAATTAGCCGCATACCAGGCAACAAATGCGGTCAGCAACAAGCCAACGGTCATCCAGCCATAGACTTGCGCCATATAAGTTTGCAAGCCAGCCCGGGGTTGTACGATTGAATCAGAACGTGGGAATCTGTCCATGACGATCTCCTGAAGATATAAGGAATATCTTAAGGATACTGCAAAATGATGAGGCTGTGCATCGACGCAGCGTAAACGCATGTACTGAGCGGTGAAATTGCCGGACGCAGCGGTGCCTTATCCGGCTAACAAAAAACTACCAGCGTTTTGCCGCCTGCTGATCGCTCTCCCGGGCTTCAACCCAGCGGTCGCCTTCCGGCGTGGCTTCGCGCTTCCAGAACGGTGCGCGGGTTTTGAGATAATCCATAATAAACTGCCCGGCTTCAAACGCACTGCTGCGATGCGCACTGGTGACACCGACAAAAACGATTTCATCGCCCGGCCATAATTCCCCGATGCGGTGAATCACCGTGACGCGCCCCAGCGGCCAGCGGTTACGCGCTTCATCAACAATTTCTGCCAGTGCTTTTTCAGTCATCCCCGGATAGTGTTCGAGGGTTAATGCTTTGACGCTGTCGCCCAGGTTATGGTTGCGCACCTTACCGGTAAAGGTGACTACCGCACCGTCTTCGTCACGCTCCGCCAGCCACGGGTACTCTTCTCCTACGCTGAACGGCTGCGGGCCGACAACAATTTTGGTTTCTGCCATCTTAACCTCCGGTTACCGGCGGGAAGAAAGCTACTTCGTCGCCGTCAGTCAGCGAATGGTCAAAACTCACCAGCGTCTGGTTAACGGCAGCCAGCAATTTGCCATCCTCCAGCGCCAACGCCCAGCGATCGCTCTGCGCAGCCAGGTGCTGGCGTAACGCTTCAACGGTTGGGAAATCCGCAGCCACTTCGGTTGCATCTGTTCCCACCAACTCGCGCACCTGGGCGAAAAAAAGAACTTTAATCATCCGCTTCCACCTTAAAGTCACCCGACTTGCCGCCGCTCTTCGCCAGCAAACGTACCGGACCAATCACCATATCTTTTTGCACCGCTTTGCACATGTCATAAATGGTCAGCGCCGCCACGGAGGCCGCGGTTAATGCTTCCATTTCGACACCGGTTTTCCCGGTCAGGCGGCATAAGGTTTCTATACGCACCCGATTGTGCTCCGGCTCGGCCTGTAAATTGACTTCAACTTTGCTGAGCATCAGCGGATGACAGAGCGGGATCAGATCCCAGGTGCGTTTTGCCGCCTGAATACCGGCAATACGCGCAGTGGCAAATACGTCGCCTTTGTGGTGGCGACCATCAATAATCATCGCCAGCGTCTCGCTGCGCATGGTGACAAAGGCTTCCGCCCGCGCTTCACGCACGGTTTCCGCTTTGGCGGAGACATCCACCATGTGCGCTTCGCCAGCGGCGTTGATATGGGTCAGTTGCGACATACTTATTTCTTCAAATGTGGATGGAAATTACACGGACGCGTACGGGCATCCAGCTGCGGCGCGATGATATTTTCCCATGCGGTACGGCACGCTTTGGTCGAACCCGGCATGGCGAAAATCAGCGTTTTGTTGGCGACGCCCGCTACCGCACGAGATTGCAACGTGGAAGTGCCAATCTCTTCAAAAGACAACATCCGGAACACTTCACCAAAACCTTCAACTTCACGGTCGAACAACGGCAGCAATGCTTCGGGAGCCTGATCACCTTCCGTCAGGCCAGTACCACCCGTAATCAATACCACTTGTACATCGTCGCTGGCGATCCACGCAGATACCTGAGCGCGAATAGCGTAGCGGTTTTCTTTCACAATGGCTTTATCGACAACGTGATGGCCCGCTTCTTGCGCCGAATCGCGCAGATAGTGACCGGAGGTATCGTCTTCTTCACCGCGACGATTAGAAACCGTAAGAATAGCAATACGGGTCGGGATAAATTCAGTGCTTACCTGACTCATCTGATCTCTCCTTTTGACGTTTTAGCCGCCAATGTACGATAAGTTTTGCGTAATACCGGTGTTGTTTTGATGCAGGAAATGGGTCTGTTTCTTCTCCCGCAGCGCCGCTGAAATACGCGCTTCCAGCGCCTGTTGCTGGGTATCGTCTTCCAGCAGATCGCGCAGGTTAACGCCGCCTTCACCAAACAGGCAGAGATGGAGTTTACCAATGGAGGAAACGCGCAGGCGGTTGCAAGTGGCGCAGAAGTCTTTTTCATACGGCATGATAAGGCCAATCTCTCCGGCGTAATCTGGATGGCAAAAGACTTGCGCGGGACCGTCGCTGCGTTGACGTAATTGGTGGATCCAGCCGCGACGCAGTAGCTCGTCACGCAGAACCTGACCAGAGATGTGATGCTTACGGAAGAGCTCGCTGCCCTCGCCCGTTTCCATCAGTTCGATGAAACGCAGCTGGATAGGGCGATGCTGGATCCAGTTCAGAAAGGTGTCGAGCTGGTGATGATTAACATCACGCATCAGCACGGTATTGACTTTGACCTTCTCAAAACCGGCCTCAAATGCAGCATCAATCCCCGCCATGACCTGGTTGAATTTATCCTGCCCGGTAATAGCGTGAAACTGGCGGGCGTCCAGACTGTCGACACTGACGTTAATGCCAGTAAGTCCCGCATCGCGCCAGTTCGCCACATCGCGTTCCAGACGGTAACCATTGGTGGTGACCGCAATCTGGCGGATAGCGTCGTTTTCCCGCACAGCGGCGATGATATCGGTAAAGTCGCGGCGTAAAGACGGCTCACCGCCTGTCAGGCGCACTTTTTCGGTGCCCAGACTGGCGAAGGCGCGCGTAACCCGGCGAATTTCATCGACGGTAAGAAAGCCTTTATTGGTGACGCCGCTCGGTTTGTAGCCATCCGGCAGGCAGTAGGTGCAACGAAAGTTACACACATCGGTAATCGACAGGCGCAAGTAGTAAAACTTACGCGCAAATGCATCAGTCAGTTGTGAAGCCATGTACACCTTTCCAGATACGGGAGGCGAAGTCATTTCTTCCTTCGCCCTGGTGGCAATCTTTACGAGCATTGTCACGGCCAAAGCACCGTATCAGTTGACCCAGGTGCAGAGGCTAGAGTGTTTAGTGGTTATGCCGATACTAGCGTGTAAATGAGATTTTTACCATCCACACTTTCGCTATGTAATCATGTATATAGCGTCATGATCGTGCTATTTCGCTACAGAATAAGGGAAAATGGCGGTTTTACTTTGATATACATCATCAGGGAGGCATAGCGTGCATCGTCCTTTAGAGGTAGAAGAAAATAGTTTGTATCCTCAATATTGGCAGGTTAATTGCTGTTTCCCCGCAATTTGCGCTACTGTAGCGCGGATAATCTGACTCCAGGAAACTATATGCGCAATCGTACGCTGGCTGATCTTGATCGTGTCGTTGCTCTCGGCGGAGGGCATGGACTGGGACGCGTTCTCTCATCACTTTCGTCTTTGGGTTCTCGTTTAACGGGTATCGTCACCACCACGGATAATGGTGGCTCGACGGGGCGTATTCGCCGTTCAGAAGGCGGCATTGCCTGGGGCGATATGCGCAACTGCCTCAACTAGCTGATAACGGAACCGAGCGTCGCCTCCGCGATGTTTGAATACCGTTTTGGTGGCAATGGCGAACTTTCCGGTCATAATCTCGGAAACTTGATGTTAAAGGCGCTGGATCACCTTAGCGTGCGGCCTCTGGAAGCCATCAATTTAATTCGTAATCTGCTGAAAGTGGATACGCATTTGATTCCAATGTCAGAGCATCCTGTTGATCTGATGGCGATTGACGATCAGGGGCATGAAGTTTACGGCGAGGTCAATATCGACCAGTTAACTACGCCGATTCAAGAGTTATTGTTAACGCCTAATGTACCCGCAACGCGTGAGGCGGTTCACGCTATCAATGAAGCGGATCTCATCATTATTGGGCCTGGCAGTTTTTATACCAGCCTGATGCCAATTCTGCTGCTGAAGGAAATCGCCCAGGCATTACGCCGCACGCCAGCGCCGATGGTTTATATCGGCAATCTGGGGCGTGAGTTGAGTTTACCTGCGGCTAATTTGAAGCTGGAAAGCAAGCTGGCAATTATGGAGCAGTATGTTGGTAAAAAGGTCATTGATGCGGTCATCGTCGGGCCAAAAGTGGATGTCTCGGCGGTGAAAGAGCGGATTGTGATCCAGGAGGTACTGGAGGCCAGCGATATTCCGTATCGTCATGACCGCCAGTTGTTACATAACGCGCTGGAAAAGGCGTTACAGGCTTTAGGTTAACGGAAATCCGAAGGAAAATTCCGGCTTCCTATTGAAGACAAAGTGCGCGTTGTTTATGCCGGATGCGGCGTGAACGCCTTATCCGGCCTACAAACCGCGCAAATTCAATATATTGCGGAGAAAATGTAGGCCTGATAAGCGTAGCGCATCAGGCTGTTTTCCGTTTGTCATCAGTCTTCTTCGCTATCCTGTTACGATGCCGCGATAAACAGCTCACGCAGCTGATGCAACTGGTCACGAATTTGCGCCGCTTCTTCGAACTCCAGATTCTGCGCGTGTTGCATCATCAACCCTTCCAGCTCATGGATTTTCTGCTGCAACGCTTTCGGCGACATATCCATCGGCACATTATCCGGCTCAACAATCGGTCGCGATTTTCCTCTGCCCTTCGCTTTGGTTTTAGCAATGTTCTGCCCCAACGCCAGGATATCGACCACTTTCTTGTTCAAGCCTTGCGGCGTAATGCCGTGTTCCTCGTTGTACTTCTGCTGTTTCTCGCGGCGACGTTCGGTTTCGCCAATCGCTTTCGCCATTGATGGGGTGATCTTATCGCCGTAGAGAATCGCTTTACCGTTAACGTTACGTGCCGCACGACCAATGGTCTGGATCAACGAACGTTCGGAACGCAGGAAGCCTTCTTTGTCAGCGTCGAGGATCGCCACCAGCGAAACTTCCGGCATATCCAGACCTTCACGCAGTAAGTTGATCCCTACCAATACGTCGAACTCACCCAGACGCAAGTCGCGGATAATCTCCATACGTTCGACGGTGTCGATATCTGAGTGAAGATAACGCACGCGCTCGCCATGTTCTTCGAGATATTCGGTAAGATCTTCCGCCATCCGCTTGGTCAGTGTGGTGACCAGTACACGTTCGTTAATTGCCGCTCGCTGACGAATCTCCGAAAGAAGATCATCAACCTGTGTCGCCACCGGCCGCACTTCGATAATCGGGTCAAGCAATCCGGTTGGACGCACCACCTGATCCACCACATCGCCGCCGGATTTTTCCAGCTCGTAATTACCCGGCGTCGCCGAAACATAGATGGTTTGCGGCGCTAATGCTTCGAACTCTTCAAACTTAAGCGGACGGTTATCCAGCGCTGATGGCAGGCGGAAGCCGTACTCCACCAGTGTCTCTTTACGCGCCCGGTCACCGCGATACATGCCGCCAATTTGTGGAATGGTGACGTGAGATTCATCGACCACCAGCAGCCCATCAGCAGGGAGGTAATCAAACAGCGTCGGCGGTGGCTCACCCGGTCCACGACCGGAGAGGAAGCGCGAGTAGTTTTCAATCCCCGAACAGTAGCCCAGCTCGTTCATCATCTCCAGATCAAACTGGGTACGCTGGGTCAGCCGCTGCTCTTCCAGCAGTTTGTTGTTTTCCAACAGCACTTTGCGTCTGGCGGCCAGCTCTTCTTTGATCTCCTCCATCGCCTGTACGATGCGCTCGCGCGGTGTGACGTAGTGCGTTTTCGGGTAGATGGTAAAACGTGGAATAGTGGAAACAATCTGCCCGGTCAGCGGGTCAAATAACGACAATCGTTCCACTTCCTCGTCAAACAGTTCCACGCGAAGTGCAATGTCATCCGATTCTGCCGGGAAGATATCTATCACCTCGCCACGAACGCGGAAAGTACCACGCTGGAATGCTTGATCATTACGAGCGTATTGCAGCTCCGCCAGTCGGCGCAGAATCGCGCGCTGATCGATAATCATACCGACCGTGAGATGGAGCATCATCTTGAGATATAAATCAGGATCGCCCAGACCATAAATCGCGGAAACAGACGCCACCACAACCACATCACGCCGCTCCAGCATCGCTTTGGTGGCGGACAAACGCATCTGCTCAATATGTTCGTTAACCGAGGCATCTTTCTCAATGAAAGTGTCGGAACTCGGTACATAGGCTTCCGGCTGATAGTAGTCGTAGTAGGAAACGAAATATTCCACCGCGTTTTCCGGGAAGAACTCTTTCATTTCGCCATACAGCTGGGCCGCCAGCGTTTTGTTGGGCGCAAGTACCATGGTTGGGCGCTGAAGGTCAGCAATGACATTGGCAATGGTGAATGTTTTCCCGGAGCCAGTCACGCCAAGTAACGTCTGGTGCGCCAGGCCATCTTCCAGCCCCTCTTCGAGACGTCGAATCGCCTCTGGCTGATCGCCAGAAGGTTTAAAAGCGGAATTCAGTTTGAACGGTTTACTCATGAGTCGCTACCTGAAGGAGTTGGGCGGGCAGGTATGTAATTTTACTCGTCGTACTTAATTATGCCAACAAATTATACTGGATAAAAAAACAGTTCATCACCATAATATTTCTGTTACAGCGTAAACTCCGCTGTCAATCATGAGCAAAATTTACTCTGTGGCGAGATAAAACTCCGGCCTTACCGGGTTATCCCCAAAGCAACGGCTTTTTTAACATTTGTCAAGATGAGTGATGACAGTTTTATGGCAAGAGATGCCTGTTCAGTGACTGCCATTGCATTTATCTAACCAGTTAAAAAATAAAAGATATTTCTTTGAGCCGTCTTTAACGCCAATTCGCGTGCAAGCCGCGTATTCTCTCGCTTGCCTCGTGTTTTCTAACTCTAATACACATGGTTATCCACAGGAATAGTGGATAACTGTCTCCAGCCCCTATCCCCCGCCGCCTGGGCAATTCCCACATTCGCCGCATGAGGCGGAAGTAAAATTTTTTTCGTGATTATTTTAGAATTTAATTGGTTAAATTGCAGTCAATCGAAGACGCGATCTCGCTCGCAATTTAACCAAATACAGGATAGCTACAACAAGGCAAGGTTTATGTACTTTCCGGTTGCCGCATTTTCTGGATTTTCTGCAAGCCAGGGGATCTCTCCCAGCAGCGGCGCGGGAATCATGCGGGTGAGCGTGGTCATATATTCAGCGTGACGTTTTCCCGGAGGCGTAACATCGTTCGCCACCCAACCCGCCAGAGTCAGTCCGGCGTGTTGTATTGCCTGCGCAGTCAACATCGCGTGATTAATACAGCCGAGTTTCACACCAACTACCAGTATCACCCGCAGTTGTTCCTGTGTTACCCAATCTGCAAAAGTGAAAGTGTCAGAAAGCGGCGTAAACCAGCCGCCAGCACCTTCCACTAACACCCAGTCAGCCTGTTGTTCAAGCGCGCGTAATCCGGCGCTCATTACCAATGATTCTATCGGCCTGCCCTCTTGCGCGCTGATGATGTGCGGCGAGGTGGGTTCTGCGAAGGTGTAAGGATTTACCGTTGCGTAATCCAGCTGCAGGCTGCTGTTGTGCTGTAACGCCAGCGCGTCACTATTACGTAAGCCTTCCGGGGTCTTTTCGCTGCCAGAGGCGACCGGTTTATAACCTGCCGTCCGATAACCTACTGCCTTCGCGGCTTGTAAAAGTGCACAACTGGCGACGGTTTTCCCCACTTCGGTATCCGTTCCGGTGACAAAATAACGTTTACTCACGAGCAATCACTCCTAAAAAAAGATGATACGTCAGAGGATATCGCCCCTGTTGTTGCGGCCAGGCCAGTTGCAATCGCTGCAATTGCGAACGCGTTAATATTCGCGGGTCGCGCCCTTCATGAAGATGCGTAGCACCGATGCCTTTCAGCGAACGCATGGCACTGAGCGCATCATCAAACCATAGTGTGATGGGCTGAATATGATGTTGATAATGCACGCCGTTCAGCGACTGTTCGATTTCATCTGGCGGTAAAAAGCGATTAGCATGCGGACGCTCGTCCACCGCCTGCCACGCCTGATGCAGTTCGGGTAACGATCCCTGCACCAGCGTGGTAAACGCCACCACGCCTCCGGGGCGCACCACCCGATACAGCTCGCGGAGTGCCGTGGATAAATTACCGCACCACTGCACTGCGAGATTGCTCCATGCAAGATCGAACGTCGCAGTCGCTAACGGCAGGGATTCGATATCTCCCGCCAGATAATGGTCTGCGGCATCCTTCTGGCGTGCCTGAACAAGCATTGGCGGCGAGAGATCTAAGGCCGTCACCTGCGCGTGACGTTCCCGCCAGTGGCGGCTCATCCAGCCAGGTCCACAACCCGCGTCCAGTACGTGGGTGTATTTACGCTGTGGGAGCATTGCCAGTAAGACGTCAGCACTCTGGCGCTGTAGATCTGCGTGTTGCTCATAGAGTGCGGCTGCCCGACCAAATGCCGCTGCAATGGCTTGTTTATTAACCGTTGCCATGCAGCACCTCCAGCAGACGGTCGATATCCTGCATTTCATGAGCTGCGGTTAGCGTTAAGCGCAGTCGCGCAGTACCAGCGGGTACGGTTGGCGGGCGAATCGCCGTGACCCAGCAGCCTTGCTGGCGCAGTTTTTCTGCCAGTTGTAACGCACGGCTGTTATCACCGACGATCAATGGCTGGATGGCGCTGCATGAATCAGCCAGCGTAAACGGCAAATCCTGTACTCCGGCACGAAAACGCGCAATGAGTGACACCAGTTTTTCGCGCCGTGCATCCCCCTCATCACGGCGAATGACCGCCAGTGACGCACGTAATGCCTGCGCCTGAGCGGGCGGCATACTGGTGCTGTAGATAAGGTGGCGGGCGAATTGCAGCAGATAATCCGCCATCGTACTTGAGCAAAGCACCGCAGCCCCACTGACGCCAAATCCTTTGCCAAAAGTCACTACCAGCAATTCTGGTTTTACCTTTTGCAGCCAGCAGCTGCCGCGCCCCTGCTCCCCGATAACGCCCGTGCCGTGGGCATCATCGACCATCAACCAGCCATTGTGCTGTTGCGTTACCTGCTGGATTTCCGCCAGTGGTGCACTATCGCCGTCCATGCTGAACACGCCTTCTGTCACCACCAGTTGCTGCCCCGGACAGGGGGAAGCAAGCAATCGCGCCAAATGAGTGACATCGTTATGAGCAAAACGGCGAAGCTGCGACGGGCTTAAACTGGCAGCTTCCAGCAATGAGGCATGGCTAAGCCGGTCAGCGACAATGCGGTCCTCTTTTGCCATCATCGCGGCAATGACCGCCTGATTAGCGGCAAAACCAGAGATAAATAGCAGTGCCCGCGAATAGCCCAGCCACTCGGCCAGCTCTTCTTCCAGCGCCTGATGCGCAACGCTATAACCGCTGACGTGACCGGAACCGCCGCTACCGACGCCAAATTGCTCCGCACCCTGCTGCCAGGCACGGATAATTTGCGGATGATGGCTTAAACCTAAATAATCGTTACTGGAAAAGTTCAGATACTGGCGATCATCCGCCACCAGCCAGCGTCCGGCTCCTTGCGCCACTGGATAACGGCGACGCAGGGCATCGGCAGCACGCCGCGCATCGAGCGCCGCGTTGATTTTCTCCTGCCAGCTCATAGTGCTGCCGCGTTGTAATATTCGTCAG
>NZ_CAOLGM010000137.1:0-11315 GCF_948475835.1 uncultured Escherichia sp.
GAATATATTTATATAGAAAGATAGATGAATTTATTGATGTCAGTTATAAAAAAGGGCCACCGGTCGGCAGCCCTTTTTTATCTATGATAGTGATTACTCAACCGTAACCGATTTTGCCAGGTTACGCGGCTGGTCAACGTCGGTGCCTTTGATCAGCGCGACATGGTAAGCCAGCAGCTGCAGCGGAACGGTGTAGAAGATCGGTGCAATCACCTCTTCCACATGCGGCATCTCGATGATGTGCATGTTATCGCTACTTACAAAACCCGCATCCTGATCGGCGAAGACATACAACTGACCGCCACGCGCGCGAACTTCTTCAATGTTGGATTTCAGTTTTTCCAACAGTTCGTTGTTCGGTGCAACGACGATAACCGGCATATCCGCGTCAATCAGCGCCAGCGGGCCGTGTTTCAGCTCGCCTGCAGCGTAGGCTTCAGCGTGAATGTAAGAGATCTCTTTCAGCTTCAATGCGCCTTCCAGCGCGATTGGGTACTGATCGCCACGGCCCAGGAACAGCGCGTGATGTTTGTCAGAGAAATCTTCTGCCAGAGCTTCAATGCGTTTGTCCTGAGACAGCATCTGCTCAATACGGCTCGGCAGCGCCTGCAGACCATGCACAATGTCATGTTCAATGGAGGCATCCAGACCTTTCAGGCGAGACAGCTTCGCCACCAGCATCAACAGCACAGTTAACTGAGTGGTGAATGCTTTAGTGGATGCCACGCCGATTTCCGTACCCGCGTTGGTCATCAGCGCCAGATCGGATTCGCGCACCAGAGAAGAACCCGGAACGTTACAGATTGCCAGCGAACCAAGGTAACCCAGCTCTTTCGACAGACGCAGGCCCGCCAGGGTATCCGCGGTTTCGCCAGACTGTGACAAGGTGATCATCAGGCTGTTACGACGCACGGCAGATTTGCGATAGCGGAATTCAGAGGCGATTTCGACGTCGCACGGAATACCTGCCAGCGATTCAAACCAGTAACGGGAAACCATACCGGAGTTATAAGAAGTACCACAGGCGAGGATCTGAATATGCTCAACCTTCGACAGCAGTTCGTCGGCGTTCGGTCCCAGCTCGCTTAAATCAACCTGACCGTGGCTGATGCGCCCGGTAAGGGTGTTTTTGATCGCGTTCGGCTGTTCGTAGATCTCTTTCTGCATGTAGTGACGGTAAATACCTTTATCGCCCGCGTCATATTGCAGATTGGATTCGATATCCTGACGTTTTACTTCCGCGCCAGTTTTATCGAAGATGTTTACCGAACGGCGAGTAATTTCCGCAATATCGCCCTCTTCAAGGAAGATAAAGCGACGGGTCACCGGCAACAGCGCCAGCTGGTCAGAAGCGATAAAGTTTTCGCCCATACCCAGGCCAATCACCAGCGGACTACCAGAACGTGCCGCCAGCAGGGTATCCGGGTGACGGGAGTCCATGATCACTGTACCGTACGCACCACGCAGTTGCGGGATAGCACGCAGAACAGCCTCACGCAGAGTACCGCCCTGTTTCAGCTCCCAGTTAACCAGATGGGCAATTACTTCGGTGTCTGTTTCAGAAACGAAGGTATAGCCACGCGCTTTTAACTCTTCGCGCAGCGGTTCATGGTTTTCGATGATGCCGTTATGCACCACCACAATGTGTTCAGAAACATGCGGATGCGCATTCACTTCTGAAGGTTCACCGTGGGTCGCCCAGCGAGTATGAGCAATACCCGTACCGCCATGCAGAGGATGTTCTTCCGCTGCCTGAGCCAGCATCTGGACTTTACCGAGGCGACGCAGGCGGGTCATATGACCTTCCGCATCAACAACGGCCAGACCGGCAGAGTCATATCCGCGGTATTCCAGACGACGTAAACCTTCAAGAAGGATTTCTGCTACATCACGTTGCGCGATCGCGCCAACAATTCCACACATAGTTTTTGATTCCGATTTATATCGTTGTCGGTCAACCTGTATGCCCGTTTTTTCGGGCGCCCCGAGCCTTGTAGAGAGTGGGGTTATTTTTATAGTTACTGCTTGTGGGAGGGAGATTATGTTATCTCCTCATCCCATGTGACCGGATTACCCGGCCAGAATCACTTTTTCTTTACCGGACGACGCCAGCCTTCTTTCTGTGTCTGCGGCACACGGCTGATAGCTAATGCATTTTCGCCGACATTACGCGTCACAGTTGTACCCGCAGCAATGGTCGCGCCTTTGCCTACTGTTACCGGGGCCACCAGCTGAGTGTCGGAACCGACAAACACATCGTCGCCGATAATGGTCTTAAATTTATTCGCACCATCGTAGTTGCAGGTAATGGTTCCCGCGCCGATGTTAACGTTATCGCCAATTTCCGCATCGCCCAGGTAAGTCAGATGACCAGCTTTCGAGCCTTTACCCAGACGCGCTTTTTTCATCTCAACAAAGTTACCGACGTGTGCACCTTCCAGCAACTCAGCACCAGGACGCAGTCGGGCAAACGGGCCAATAGTACAGGCCGCTGCCAGATTCGCGTCTTCCACAACGGTATACGGACTGATTTCGCAATCATCGCCAATCACGCTGTTTTTAATCACGCAACCGGTGCCGATTTTCACGCGATGACCGAGAGTCACGTTGCCCTCGATGATAACGTTAGTATCAATTTCAACATCGCGCCCGTGAGTAAGCGTACCGCGCAGATCAAAACGCGCCGGATCGCGCAGCATAACGCCTGCTAACAGCAGTTTTTCAGCCTGTTCGGACTGGTAAACGCGCTCCAGACGGGAGAGTTGCAGGCGGTTATTCACACCTTCTACTTCGCTTAAACGTTGCGGATGAACGGCGACGATTTCACGCCCTTCCTGATACGCCAGCGCAATAATGTCGGTGATGTAGTATTCACCCTGAGCGTTATTGTTGGTCAGCTTCGCCAGCCAGCGTTTCATATCTGCGCCGTTAGCGATCAGAATGCCGGTGTTGATCTCCTGAATCTGACGCAGCTCGTCGGTGGCATCTTTGTGCTCAACAATGCCGGTAACTTTGCCATTTTCACGGGTGATACGTCCATAACCGGTCGGATCATCCAGTTTCACCGTCAGCAGACCAATGCCACCCTGCGGTTTAGCATCACGCAGGCGCTGGAGTGTTTCGACAGAGATCAGCGGCACGTCGCCGTAGAGCATTAAAATGTCTTCATCATCGGCAAAGAAAGGTGCGGCCTGCTGCATTGCATGACCCGTACCCAGCTGCTCTGCCTGAAGCACCCAGTTAAGGTTGTCGTCTTTCAGCGCCTGTTTAAGCAGATCGCCGCCGTGACCGTACACCAGGTGAACGTGCGCTGCGCCTAATTCATTCGCAGCATCAATGACATGCTGAACCATCGCTTTCCCGGCAAGGGTATGCAGCACTTTCGGAAGATCGGAATACATGCGCGTGCCTTTGCCTGCGGCAAGGATCACTACGCTCATAGCATTATTCAACATACGCGTCCTGACTGTAATTTGAGAACGAATTTAAACCGCTTCACCTTGAAAAAACTACATTTTTTTCATCGTGAAATGGACAGAGGATAAATTGTTCAATAACGGATTATCCCCGCTGACGAAAGTGCCATTTTCGACCATCGTCACGCCTTTTGTCTGCAGAAAATTAAGGCAGTACCTTCATTTAAGCGTCAGGTGGATGTTTTTGCTCTTATTTCGATCAATGAATAAACGGGAAAACAGGGGTGTTTTATATCAGCAGGATCTATGTGAACGCTCTTCAGGACGGATCACGCGTAAAAAAAAGCCAGCCTGTTTCCAGACTGGCTTTTGTGCTTTTCAAGCCGGTGTTACATCGCTTTTTTGGTCAACTCGATAACGCGCAGCTGCGCGATCGCTTTGGCCAGTTCCGCAGACGCCTGAGCGTAATCTACGTCGCCGTGAGAGCTGCTAATGTGCTCTTCAGCCTTACGTTTCGCTTCCATGGCTCGCGCTTCGTCGAGATCCTGGCCGCGAATTGCGGTGTCGGCCAGAACGGTCACGTTGCCAGGCTGCACTTCAAGAATGCCGCCAGACAGATAGATAAACTCTTCGTGACCGTGCTGTTTCACGATGCGAATCATACCAGGCTTAATGGCGGTGAGCAGCGGTGCGTGGCCAGGGTAGATCCCCAGTTCACCTTCGCTACCCGTTACCTGGATTTTCTCGACCAGACCAGAGAACATTTGTTGCTCTGCGCTGACGACGTCCAGGTGGTAAGTCATTGCCATATCACCCTCCGATTAAGGCGTTAAAGTTTTTTGGCTTTTTCCACAGCTTCTTCGATGGAACCGACCATGTAGAACGCCTGCTCCGGCAGGTGATCGTATTCGCCTTCCATGATGCCTTTAAAGCCACGGATGGTGTCTTTCAGGGAGACGTATTTACCCGGAGAACCGGTGAATACTTCTGCCACGAAGAACGGCTGGGACAGGAAGCGCTGGATCTTACGAGCACGCGCTACCACCAGTTTGTCTTCTTCAGACAGTTCATCCATACCCAGGATGGCGATGATGTCTTTCAGTTCCTGATAACGTTGCAGGATGGACTGAACGCCACGCGCGGTGTCGTAGTGTTCCTGACCAACCACCAGCGGGTCCAGCTGACGGCTGGTGGAGTCCAGCGGGTCAACGGCCGGGTAGATACCCAGAGACGCGATCTGACGGCTCAGTACCACGGTTGCGTCAAGGTGCGCAAAGGTGGTTGCCGGAGACGGGTCAGTCAAGTCATCCGCAGGTACGTATACCGCCTGTACAGAGGTGATAGAACCAGTTTTGGTGGAGGTGATACGTTCCTGCAGAACGCCCATCTCTTCCGCCAGGGTCGGCTGATAACCTACCGCTGAAGGCATACGGCCCAGCAGTGCGGATACTTCCGTACCGGCCAGGGTGTAACGATAGATGTTGTCAACGAACAGCAGAACGTCACGACCTTCGTCACGGAATTTCTCAGCCATGGTCAGACCGGTCAGAGCAACGCGCAGACGGTTTCCCGGCGGCTCGTTCATCTGGCCATACACCAGGGATACTTTGTCGATAACGTTGGAGTCGGTCATTTCGTGGTAGAAGTCGTTACCCTCACGAGTACGTTCACCTACGCCCGCAAACACAGAGTAACCGGAGTGCTCGATCGCGATGTTACGAATGAGCTCCATCATGTTTACGGTTTTACCTACACCCGCACCACCGAACAGACCAACTTTACCGCCCTTAGCGAACGGACACATCAGGTCGATAACTTTGATACCGGTTTCCAGCAGTTCCTGAGAGTTTGACAGCTCTTCGTAGGAAGGTGCTGCGCGGTGAATCGCCCAACGCTCTTCTTCACCGATCTCGCCTTTCATGTCGACCGGTTCACCCAGTACGTTCATGATACGGCCCAGAGTCGCTTTACCTACCGGGACTTCGATCGGGTGTTCGAGGTCTTTTACATCCAGACCGCGACGCAGACCGTCGGAGGAACCCATTGCGATGGTACGCACGATACCGCCGCCGAGCTGCTGCTGAACTTCCAGCACCAGACGCTCATTACCATTTTGCACCTCAAGAGCATCGTACACGCGCGGTACGGCATCCTGAGGGAATTCGACGTCAACTACGGCGCCGATTACCTGGACAATCTTTCCAGTAGCCATCTTAAATCCTCTACGAAATAACCTGTTTAAACCGCGGCGGCCCCCGAGACGATCTCGGTGAGTTCCTGAGTAATGCTGGCCTGACGAGCTTTGTTGTATACCAACTGCAGCTCTTTAATCAGGCTGCCGCCATTGTCGGTCGCGGCTTTCATCGCCACCATACGGGCGGCCTGCTCGCTGGCCAGGTTTTCAACCACGCCCTGATAAACCTGAGATTCGACATAACGACGCAGCAGGGTATCCAGCAACGCCTTCGGATCGGGTTCGTACAGGTAATCCCAGGATTTATGTTTCAGATCATCATCATCTGATGCCGGTAACGGCAGCAGCTGGCTGATGGTCGGAACCTGAGACATGGTGTTAATAAATTTGTTGCTGACAATGTAAAGCTTGTCCAGACGGCCTTCGTCGTAGGCCTGCAACATCACTTTTACCGGACCGATCAGTTCGGACAGGGAAGGGTTATCCCCCATGCCGGTGACCTGGGCAACAACATTGCCGCCCACGGAGTTGAAGAACGACACGCCTTTCGAGCCGATCATTGCGAGGTCGCATTGAACGCCTTTGTCGGTCCAGGTCTTCATTTCCGCCAGCAGTTTTTTGAACAGGTTAATGTTCAAACCACCGCACAAACCACGGTCGGTCGACACCACCAGGTAGCCCACGCGTTTAACGTCGCGGTCTTCCAGGTAAGGGTGCTTATATTCCAGATTACCGTGTGCAAGGTGACCAATCACTTTGCGCATGGTTTCTGCATAAGGACGGCTGGCCGCCATGCGATCCTGCGATTTACGCATTTTGGAAGCGGCGACCATCTCCATCGCTTTAGTGATCTTTTGCGTGTTCTGGACGCTTGCGATCTTACTACGTATCTCTTTTGCGCCGGCCATGAGCTTCTCCTCAATGCCTTGCGGCCTGCCCTAAGGCAAGCCGCCAGACGTTACCAGGATTGGGTTGCTTTGAAGGAATCGAGGATGCCTTTCAGCTTGCCTTCGATTTCGTCGTTGTAGCCACCGGTCTGGTTGATCTCTTGCATCAACGGAGCGTGATCACGGTCGACGTAAGCCAGCAGAGCGGCTTCGAAGCTGCCAATTTTCGACAGTTCAACATCCGCCAGGTAACCACGTTCTGCTGCGAACAGAACCAGAGACTGCTGCGCAACGGACATCGGCGCATACTGTTTCTGTTTCAGCAGTTCGGTCACTTTCTGACCGTGGTCAAGCTGCTTACGTGTTGCATCGTCAAGGTCGGATGCAAACTGAGAGAACGCTGCCAGTTCACGATACTGTGCCAGAGCGGTACGGATACCACCGGACAGTTTTTTCATGATCTTGGTCTGTGCTGCACCACCAACACGGGATACGGAAATACCCGGGTTAACCGCAGGACGAATACCGGCGTTGAACAGGTTGGTTTCCAGGAAGATCTGACCATCGGTAATGGAGATTACGTTGGTCGGAACGAACGCAGAAACGTCACCCGCCTGAGTTTCGATAATCGGCAGTGCGGTCAGAGAACCGGTTTTCCCTTTCACTTCACCTTTGGTGAAGGCTTCAACGTATTCGGCGTTAACACGTGCAGCACGCTCCAGCAGACGAGAGTGGAGGTAGAAAACGTCGCCCGGGAATGCTTCACGTCCTGGCGGACGACGGAGCAGCAGGGAGATCTGACGGTAAGCAACAGCCTGTTTAGACAGGTCATCGTAAATGATCAGCGCATCTTCACCGCGGTCACGGAAGTATTCGCCCATTGCGCAACCGGCATACGGTGCCAGGTATTGCAGTGCAGCGGATTCAGACGCGGTTGCTACCACAACGATGGTGTTAGCCAGTGCGCCGTGCTCTTCCAGTTTACGTACCACGTTAGAAATGGTGGACGCTTTCTGGCCGATAGCGACATAGATACATTTGATACCGGAATCGCGCTGGTTGATGATGGCATCGATAGCCAGTGCGGTTTTACCTGTCTGACGGTCACCGATGATCAATTCACGCTGACCACGACCAATTGGGATCATGGAGTCAACGGCTTTATAACCGGTCTGTACCGGCTGATCTACGGACTGACGTTCGATAACGCCCGGAGCGATTGCTTCTACAGCAGAGAAGCCGTCGTGATCCAGCGGACCTTTACCGTCGATTGGTGCACCCAGAGTGTTAACCACACGGCCCAGCAGGCCACGGCCAACCGGAACTTCCAGGATACGGCCAGTACACTTAACTTTCATGCCTTCGGCAAGGTCAGCGTACGGACCCATAACAACCGCACCTACAGAGTCGCGCTCGAGGTTCAGTGCGATAGCGTAACGGTTACCCGGCAGGGAGATCATTTCACCCTGCATACAATCGGCCAGGCCGTGAATGCGGATAACACCGTCACTTACAGAAACAATAGTACCTTCGTTGTGAGCTTCACTCACAACATTGAACTGAGCAATGCGCTGCTTGATCAGTTCGCTGATTTCGGTGGAATTCAGTTGCATGCTCCAGTCCCCTTAAGACTGCAAGACGTCTGCAAGGCGCTCAAGACGACCGCGTACGCTGCCATCAATGACCATATCACCCGCTCGGATGATAACGCCTGCCATTACAGACTTATCGATTTTGCAATTCAGCTTAACTTTGCGTGACAGACGTTTTTCCATCGCAGCAGAAATTTTCGCGAGCTGTTGTTCACTCAGTGCGGCAGCGGAAATGACGTCTACCTCAGCGGTAGCCTCACTCACGGCACGAAGGTGAATAAACTGCTCCAGAACATCCGGGAGCGCGTTAAGACGACCATTTTCAGCCATTACCCGAATCAGGTTCTGACCGTTTTCGTCCAGTTGCTCACCACAAACTGCGATAAACGACTCGGCGAGCGTTTCTGGCGCAAGCGCGCCAGAGAGAAGCTCTGCCATTTGTTCGTTTTTGGTTACCTCGGCGGCAAACGCCAGCATGTCCTGCCAGCGTTCTACACTTTGGTGTTCGACGGCAAAGTCAAAAGCTGCTTTGGCGTAGGGGCGAGCTACCGTAATAAATTCAGACATCAGCCCCTCCCTCCTTACAGTTCAGCGACAAGTTTATCCACGATGTCGCTGTTAGCAGCTTCATCCACGGAACGTTCGATGATCTTCTCGGCGCCAGCAACAGCCAGGATAGCAACTTGCTTACGCAGCTCTTCACGGGCTCGTTTACGCTCGGCTTCAATTTCTGCCTGCGCCTGGGCCACGATTTTAGTACGTTCCTGTTCTGCCTCAGCTTTCGCTTCGTCCAGAATCTGCGAGCGGCGTTTGTTCGCCTGCTCGATGATTACCTGGGCTTCCGCTTTCGCTTTTTTCAGCTGGTCGGTCGCGCTGGCCTTTGCAAGGTCAAGGTCCTTATGTGCTCGTTCTGCGGAAGCAAGGCCGTCAGCAATTTCTTTTTGACGTTTTTCGATGGCTGCCATTAATGGCGGCCATACGTACTTCATGCAGAACAGAACGAACAGGACAAACGCGATGGCCTGGCCGAGGATTGTTGCGTTAAGATTCACAGCACAATGCCTCTATTTAGTTAACGTTCTGATATTGCTCTTTAAATAAAAGCAACGCTTACTACGCGACAGCGAACATCACGTACAGACCCAGACCTACAGCGATCATCGGGATAGCATCCACCAGACCCATAACGATAAAGAACTGAGTACGCAGCAGAGGAATCAGATCAGGTTGACGCGCTGCGCCTTCCAGGAATTTACCCCCGAGGATGCCGATACCGATCGCAGCACCGATTGCCGCCAGACCCATCATCACAGCGGCAGCCATGTACAGCAGATCCATATTCAGGTTTTCCATGACAGTCTCCAGTTTGTTTCAGTTAAAACGTAGTAGTGTTGGTAAATTAATGTTCTTCAGACGCCATCGACAGATAGACGATCGTCAGAACCATGAAGATGAAGGCTTGCAGCGTAATGATCAGGATGTGGAAAATGGCCCACGGCACATTCAGGATCCACTGTGACCACCACGGCAACAGACCAGCAATCAGAATGAAAATCAGCTCACCGGCATACATGTTACCGAACAGTCGCAAACCAAGTGAAACTGGTTTGGACAGCAGGCTTACCCCTTCAAGGATTAAGTTGACAGGAATGAACGCCCAGTGATTGAACGGCTGCAGCGTCAACTCTTTCGTGAAGCCGCCGATGCCTTTCATTTTGATGCTGTAGAACAGAATCAGGATAAATACGCCCAGTGCCATAGACAGCGTTACGTTCACGTCCGCAGACGGAACCACACGCAGTGCAGGCAGACCCAGTACATGTTCAGCAATGTACGGCAGCAGGTCGATAGGCAGTAAATCCATCAGGTTCATCAGGAATACCCAGACGAAGATCGTCAGGGCCAGCGGAGCAATCAGCTTGCTTTTGCCATGGTACATGTCTTTCACGCTACCATTAACAAAGCCGATCACCAGCTCAATCGCGGTCTGAAACTTACCTGGCACACCGCTGGTCGCCTTTTTGGCTACGCTACGGAATAAAACCAGGAACAACAGACCCAGCACCACCGAGAAGAACATGGAGTCAATATTGATTGTCCAGAAGGTGGCTGGGGGGTTTTGTGGATCCACCAGCGAGAATGTACGCAGGTCCAGCTGAAGGTTATTCAGGTGGTGTCCTATGTAATCCTGCGGCGTCATATTTTCTGAAGCCATGATGCCTTTTACCCTTTGTTGTTAATTACAGCCGGTGCCAGTATCTGAACCACCAGCACCAAAACCCACGTAACGATCAGCGGCAAGAATACCGCCTTTAAAACCGCCAACGCCACCACCAGTAACACCAACATCGCCAGAACTTTGAAAGCTTCGCCAAATGCGAATGTCCAGGCCACCCGGCCTTTCGCTGGTGTATGCGCCTGGTGACGCCAGGCAAATATCATAAACAAAACGTTAGGCAGAAAGACTGCCAGGCCCCCGCTTATTGCAGAGACGCCCCAGAAGGGGTCTTTGAGGCTGAACAGCAATCCACTTGCTATCACCACCAGTAACTGAACGAGCAGAAGCTTCCGAGCAACGTTTCGACTCACGAGCGACACAGACATCACGTTTTTCACTCCTGCTCCCTTCGAGGTATGCCGCGTGTCGTATAAAACTTTCTTTAAGGCTTAGAGTCAAGCATCAAAAAGCGGTCAAATTATACGGTGCGCCCCCGTGATTTCAAACAATAAGTAGCCAAAAGGTGAATAAATGTTTAAATATTTTTCCAGTGCATACAATTGCGACTTTTCTGCTAACCCTGTTCGATCATGAAAAACTGTAAATAACGCGTAAACACTGGTGATAAAGCGTGCTTCAGATCACATATTGCGCATGTTCGCGCACAGCATATTTATTTACTTGGCAAATGATGCCTTTGCAAGTTTATGATATTTCAGTCTAAAAACAGATACTGTTTTAATAAATGACATTTACACAACAAAAACCACCCATTGACATTTTTAATAATGTTTTAACAGCCAATGATGGTTCTTAGCGCCGATTTTTAGCAGACTGATATTTTCACTAATGACTTATTTTCTGCTTACCAAAAAAAGCCACGTTATCTTGTTGATGCAAAAGAGTGAACGTGGCGTTAAATGTAACCAGTTATATCAGTAGAAAACCTGGTTGTTGTTAACAGTCTAACCGGTCAATTTTTTATGATTTTTTTGATAAAAATTAAAT
>NZ_CAOLGM010000138.1:0-11157 GCF_948475835.1 uncultured Escherichia sp.
CTATAGGTACGTGGGCTCCGGCATTATTGCTTCTCGCGCGTTTATTTCAGGGATTATCTGTTGGCGGAGAATATGGCACCAGCGCCACCTATATGAGTGAAGTTGCCGTTGAAGGGCGCAAAGGTTTTTACGCATCATTTCAGTATGTGACGTTGATCGGCGGACAACTGCTAGCCCTACTGGTTGTCGTGGTTTTACAACACACCATGGAAGACGCTGCACTCAGAGAGTGGGGATGGCGTATTCCTTTCGCGTTAGGAGCTGTGTTAGCTGTTGTGGCGTTGTGGTTACGTCGTCAGTTAGATGAAACTTCGCAACAAGAAACGCGCGCTTTAAAAGAAGCTGGATCTCTGAAAGGATTATGGCGCAATCGCCGTGCATTCATCATGGTTCTCGGTTTTACCGCTGCGGGCTCCCTTTGTTTCTATACCTTCACCACTTATATGCAGAAGTATCTGGTAAATACTGCGGGAATGCATGCCAACGTGGCGAGTGGCATTATGACTGCCGCATTGTTTGTATTCATGCTTATTCAACCACTCATTGGCGCGCTGTCGGATAAGATTGGTCGCCGTACCTCAATGTTATGTTTCGGTTCGCTGGCAGCCATTTTTACCGTTCCTATTCTCTCAGCATTGCAAAACGTTTCCTCGCCTTATGCCGCTTTTGGTCTGGTGATGTGTGCCCTGCTGATAGTGAGTTTTTATACATCAATCAGTGGAATACTGAAGGCTGAGATGTTCCCGGCACAGGTTCGCGCATTAGGCGTTGGCCTGTCATATGCGGTCGCTAATGCTATATTTGGTGGTTCGGCGGAGTACGTAGCGTTGTCGCTGAAATCAATAGGAATGGAAACAGCCTTCTTCTGGTATGTGACCTTGATGGCCGTGGTGGCGTTTCTGGTTTCTTTGATGCTACATCGCAAAGGGAAGGGGATGCGTCTTTAGTGACGGGTCAGTTGCCAGACGGTATAGCCGGTGCTTGCACCGGCGACATCCCAGGCCAAATCCTTCCAGCTCCAGCCGCTCCCTTCGGGGCGGCTATCCCAAAGCTCTTTTGACGCCCCCAAACTGACAGAGAACATCAATCCAAACATGGCACTGCGATCCCGGCTCATCCCCTGATGCTGTGAATATTCATTTCCGGCGGCGGAAAGCATCGCCGAGGCAATAAAGTGTTGAGCTTTATCCTGCCCGCTCCAGCTATCGTTAGCCATATGGCTGCATCCAGAAAGTAACAATAGCGAACAGACAAAAAGAATACGCAAAACGTGGCCTCCAAAAAACAAACCCCGTACAGGACGGGGTTGTGATTACAGGATGCGGCTAATTAATCGGTCGATGCGGATACGGCGCAAACGGCGGATGAGTTTACGAACCTTCACCGGATAATCGGCAATACTTTGCAGATCGCGATAGTGCTTAACGATGGTGGTATGCTCGCGGATCAGCTCCAGTTCTTTCTCTCGCTGCGGCGCAAGCTCCAGTTGTGGATCGTGGATCAAAATGGCGTTTTCCAGATCCAGACGCCAGGCGCGCGGGTTCAGGTTATTACCGGTGATCAACATCCACTTATCATCAACCCACATCCCTTTTAGGTGATAGGTGTTGTCGTCATCTTTCCATAACCGAACCACTAGCTGGTCAGTATTGACGTAATACTGCAAACGGCTCAGGAAACGACGCAGATTGATCTCATAGAGATAAGGCAATGCGCCAATTATCTTGAAAGGTTCATCTTCCGGAATGTAGAAGTCGTTCGCGGTTTTATCACCAACAATAATTTCGACCTTTTTCCCTTCGCGCAGCAACTGGATAATATTGCGCACAAGGATTGCTGGCAGGTTGAAGTATGGCGTACAGATGGTTAGTTTCTGCTCGGCACAAGGCATAAGATGGAAAATGGTCTTGTTCAACAGACTCGATTTCCCCAGCCCCACTAGCGGCGTTACGGAAAGCTGATCGTTGTCGGCATCACCCTGGAAATGATAAGCGGCATCACGCAGCTCCTGGCGGAACAGACGAATATCGTTCTTGATTTCCGGGCTTTTTGGCCGATTAACATCATCCAGACGATTAACGCCGCGGCCATTCATAATATTCTGTGTAACCCATTCAAACATAATGTCTGACATCTTACGGTTACGGATCAGATGATAACGGTCGTAGCGATATTTATCGTGCTGATGCAGGTAAACATCGTTCAGGCTGGCACCGCTATAAAGTACGCTATCGTCGATGATAAAGCCTTTAAAGTGCAGAACACCAAGGGCTTCACGGGTATTGATTGGAACGCCATAAACCGGAACATCTACGCCCGGATTTTCCTGCGCCATGCGGCAGTACCAGTCAGCGTTAGTGTTAGATGCCGCAGCGCCAATGCGTCCACGTTGTGCACGATGCCAGTCGACCAGCACCCGCACATCCAGTTCCGGACGCTGCCTTTTAGCTTCATACAACGCGTTCAGAATGCCTTTGCCACCGTCATCCTGTTCGAGATACAGGGCGACAATGCAAATGCGCTGCTTCGCGCTGGCTATTTTTTCCAGCAGCGTCTCCCGGAAGTCGGCGGGAGCGTAAAAGAAATCGACATCATCAACTGATTGAGAAATCTTGGGTAGTTGGGCAAGGTGTTGTTGATGTTTATTACGCTTAAATTTTGACAACATCACAGTGCATTTCTTCTCTGTTCATTGAAGGGTCCTCTGTGCAATGCAGACGACATAAGCGGGCAATAATAACACCAGTCCCGATTAAGTGGTCAACATTTCCAGTACCTTACTCATGATTCCTCGCGTTGGGCAAGATTTAGCGTAAGCCCAACGATCCCCTCTTCGAGCTGGATATCAACGTTAAACCCGAGCTTGCGGGCTAGCGCCACCATGCCACGATTGTTTGGCATCGTAATACCATTCAGACGTTGTAGTCCGTGATCTCGCGTATAGGTAATCAACTTTTCCATTAAGCGTCGACCTAAGCCTAACCCTTTGAGATCCGAGCGAACCAGCACGGCAAATTCGGCATCGATGTTATCAGGGTCGGAGATCGCACGCGTGACGCCGAGGATCTCTTCCGTTTGATCAATACGTCGTACCGCTACAAACGCCATTTCCCGATCGTAGTCGATCTGCGTCATGTTGGCTAAATCTTCATGAGTAAATTCGTTGATCTCGCTAAAGTAGCGGTAATAAAGATCTTCTTTGGTGACTCGCGAAATGAATTGCTGAAGTTGTGGCTCATCTTCTGGCAAAATCGGGCGGAACAAGCAGCGTTCACCGTTTTTCAATTCTACCCATTCTTCCAGCTGATGCGGATAAGGGCGCACTGCCAGCCGACTCTCGTTATCGCCTTCAAACGGCGCGATATCCAGCGTGACATCCAGCGCGGTAAATTCACTGCCAGAAGCCAGCAAAGGATGAATATCCAGACGCTGAATTTCCGGGCAATCGACAATCAGGTTGGAAACCTGCACCAGAAGCTGGCTCAAGCCTGCAACATCCAATGGGCGTAGCGCACTGCGCGCACGAATCTTTTTACTTTTGATCCCCTGAATAACCAGATAGCGGGCCAGGTTCATGTTCAGCGGCGGCAGTGCGACGACGGCTTGATCTTCAGGACGCCACTCCACACCTCCCTCACCCAGCATGATCAACGGCCCGAAAACCGGATCGTGCTCAACCACAACCCGCAACTCCTGAGCGCCAGCCCGGTTAGCCATACTTTGCACCAACAGGCCGTGGATCCGCGCCTGCGGCCATGCCATTTTTACGCGATCGAAAATAGCGTTTGCCGCTTGCTGGACTTCATTGGCTGTACGCAGGTACAGCATTACGCCCTGAACTTCCGATTTATGTGGAATATCCGGCGAACGCAATTTCAGCGCCACCGGATAACCAATCTGTTCGGCAATATGCACCGCTTCGGTGCTATCGCTGGCAATCCAGGTGGGGAGCGTGTTCATGCCATACGCTTGCAGGATAGGCTGAACTTCATGGGTATCGAGCGACGTAGCCCCTTCGGCAATCGCCTGTTGCAACAGAAGATGCGCTTCTGCGGTATTGGAAGTCAGATTGCTGGGCAACGCCGGCGTTTCGCGTAGTTGCTTCTGATTACGCCGGTACTCCACCATATGCATAAACGCGGTGATGGTGCCTTCCGGCGTGCGATAGGTCGGCAGCCCGGCTTCGCTGAATAAACGTCGTGCCTCTTGCGAGGAGTGCTCGCCGCACCAGTTCGTCAGCAAAGAGACATATTTGCTGCGGGGATGATGCTTTACCGCTTCAATTAATTCTTGCGCGCTTTCTGTTGCGGGAGCCGCTGCGCTGGGTGAATGAATAACCATCAGCGCATCAAAATCCTGGCTGTGGAGCAGAATGTCCAGCGTTTTGACATAATGCTCGCTGCTGGCGTCATCGCGCAGATCGAGCGGGTTAGAGATTGCCACATGTCCAGGCAGTGCATCGCGCAGTTTCTGGCAGGTTTCTTCGCTTAGCGTTGCCAGCTTGCCATTGTGTGACCATAAGGCATCCAGCGCCAGCGCGGCAGGCGCAGCACCGTTGCTGATAATCATCAACCGGTCGCCACGCAGCGGGCGCATATGGCTAAGGGTTTCCACCGCCGAAAACAGCTCGTGGGTGTCCTGTACCCGCAACAAACCGGCACGCTGAATAGCCGCATCCCACGCCGGATCCATTCCTGCCGTCGTGTTGAGCAGTCGCTGTGCCGCCGGGCTACGTCCGCTTTTAATCACCAGAATCGGTTTATTACGCGAGGCACTACGGGCCGCCGAAACAAAGCGTCGCGCGTCGCTTAACTGTTCGAGATAGAGCAGGATGGCGCTGGTTTTACTGTCGCGCGCAAGATAGTCGAGCAATTCATCAACGTCGATATCCAGGCTGTCGCCGAGCGCAATAAAGTAGGAAAAGCCCATCTCACGCTGTTGCGCCCAGTCGAGGATGGTGTTGGAGACGGCAGCCGATTGTGAAATAAACGCCAGCTTGCCGCGTTTAATCGGCACAGGCGAAAAGCTGGCATTCAGACCTTGCCAGGGAGCCAGTAAACCCAGACTGTTTGGTCCTAGCAGGCGCATGTTATGGCGCAGGGCGCAGGCGCGGAGATCTTCATGTTGCGATGCCGGGGCGGAAAGAATAATGCAGGTTTTACAGCCTTTCTCGCCGAGCTCTTCCAGAAGAGCAAGATTACGGCTGGCATTGGTACATAAAACCGCAAGGTCGGGTGTAAAGGGCAAGCTGGCAATATCCGGCCAGGCCAACACACCCAACACCGCTTTCCAGGCTGGCGTCACCGGGAGTACCGGTCCGTTAAAGCCTCCCGCCAGCAGGTTACGCATCATCAGGTAACCTGCGCGATTGGGTTTCATCGACGCGCCAATTACCGCTATCGATTTTGGTCGCAGTAGTGCTTCCAGTCCTCGCTGACTCATACCGGTCTCCCGCAGAAGTGACCGAATGATTTTAAACGCTTTCTAACTGTTCTGCTGTGATGCTACCCAGATGTTGCGTTTTTCCTGCCAGATAGCGTGTTTTAAAGCGGGTAAAATGCTCGCCTAACCCTGCTGCCGCCCCGGTATCGCCGGCCATATCTAACAGTGCGATGGCTACCTCGGCAGTACAATATTGGCCTGCAGCCTGGGCTTCACGCAGGCGATAGGCAGAAAGCCGGGAAAGATCGACGGAAATGACGGGAAGATTATCCAGATACGGACTTTTACGAAACATCTTGCGAGCTTCCGGCCAGGTACCATCGAGCATGATAAACAGCGGTGGCTTACCGGCAGGTGGTGTGAAGATCACTTCCCGTTGCTCATCAGCATACGAGGCGGGAAAGACCACCATTGGCTGATAATCCGGGTTTTGTACCAGATCCAGCAAATCCTGCGAGGGTTCGGTACGCGACCATTGAAACGCAACGGTATCAGGCAAAATATCAGCAATCAGACGCCCGGTATTACTGGGCTTCATTGGCTCGGTGTCGAACATCAGCAAACAGAAGCGACTTTTTGCTTGTGCTGGGGTAATTGTCGAACAGAGACATAATTTCTCTGGCAAAAGACAGCGTTGGCAGCGACGAACGCGATTACCGCGGGCAAGAAAAGGACGTGTTGCGCGCGCAATACGCTCGGCGCGTAACTGGAGAACAGCGTTTTCGGTCATAAGAGAGCGTCGAAAAAACGCCATTGTCGCAGAGGAGAAAACGGGGCACAAGATGCGCCCCGGTAAGATTAAAGAGATTCGTTCAGCCAGCTATCGAACGGCGCTTTCGGTACTGCGCCATTAAGCATGTCGACAACCTGACCGTTTTTGAAAATCATGATCGTCGGTATACTACGAATTCCAAAGCGACTGCTCAATTCACGTTCAGCTTCGGTATTCACTTTCACAAAGCGCACTTTACCGCTACGCTCTTGCGCGACATCTTCAAAAATTGGTGCGAAATTACGGCAGGGGCCGCACCACGGTGCCCAGAAGTCGATCACCACAGGTAGATCATCCTTCAGCAATTTGTCGAGTGTTTCACCGGTCGCATTAATCACCTCTCCGTCAAACAAGTCGTGACCGCAGCGTCCGCATTTTGCCGCATCTTCGATCCGATCGTCGGGAATGCGATTGATGGCCTGACAATGGGTACAAACGGTATTCATAACTAACCTCGGGATGAGTAAGGAGACTTATCGGCAACGACGCCGGTATGTTTCTAATATGTTACATATTATCGGGGACATTGTTCCAGACAACAATCTGTTTTATTCAATAGGTATGATAGTCGCAGGCTTTGGTACGAAATCATGGCGAACCGCGCGGACTTCGGGTAATCTGCGCGCTTCGCGCAGCGCTGGTGGAGAAAAGCATGAACGATGAAATGAAAGGTAAAAGCGGCAAGGTCAAAGTGATGTATGTCCGCAGTGATGATGATTCTGATAAACGTACCCACAACCCGCGTACCGGGAAAGGGGGCGGGCGTCCAGGAAAATCTCGTGCTGACGGTGGCCGTCGCCCCGCCCGCGATGACAAACAGAGTCAGCCCCGTGACCGCAAGTGGGAAGATTCGCCGTGGCGCACGGTTTCCCGCGCGCCGGGTGATGAGACGCCGGAAAAGGCCGATCACGGTGGCATCAGTGGTAAAAGTTTTATTGATCCGGAAGTGTTGCGTCGTCAGCGTGCGGAAGAAACCCGCGTCTACGGCGAAAATGCATGTCAGGCACTTTTCCAGAGCCGTCCGGAAGCGATTGTTCGCGCCTGGTTTATCCAGAGTGTAACGCCGCGTTTTAAAGAAGCCTTGCGCTGGATGGCAGCAAACCGCAAAGCGTACCATGTGGTGGATGAAGCGGAATTGACAAAAGCGTCAGGCACGGAACATCACGGCGGCGTTTGCTTCCTGATCAAAAAGCGTAATGGCACAACCGTGCAGCAGTGGGTAAGCCAGGCAGGCGCGCAGGATTGTGTACTGGCGCTGGAAAACGAATCTAACCCGCATAACCTGGGTGGCATGATGCGCAGCTGCGCGCACTTCGGCGTGAAAGGCGTTGTGGTGCAGGATGCGGCACTGCTGGAGTCGGGGGCGGCTATCCGTACCGCAGAAGGCGGCGCAGAGCACGTTCAGCCGATTACTGGCGACAACATTGTTAACGTGTTGGATGATTTCCGTCAGGCAGGTTACACCGTAGTGACCACTTCCAGCGAGCAGGGGAAACCGCTGTTCAAAACCAGTCTGCCAGCGAAAATGGTACTGGTGCTGGGTCAGGAATATGAAGGGTTACCGGATGCCGCACGCGATCCGAACGATCTGCGCGTGAAGATTGACGGTACGGGCAACGTTGCCGGGCTGAATATCTCTGTTGCAACCGGCGTTTTGCTTGGTGAATGGTGGCGTCAGAATAAAGCCTGATAAATCAGCCGGGTGGCAACTCTGCCATCCGGCATTTTACCGCAAATTTACTCACTCTCTGCCGGTAATACTGGCATCCAGTCAATCGGCGTCTCGCCACGTTGTTCCAGCCACTGATTTGCCAGCACAAAATGGTTGCAGCCAAAGAATCCACGATGCGCCGAAAGCGGCGACGGATGCGGTGCTTTCAGTACATGATGGCGTTGCTTATCTATAATCGCCCCTTTCTTTTGCGCATGTGATCCCCACAACAAAAACACCACGCCTTCGCGGTGCTGGTTAATCAGGCTGATGACTTTATCAGTAAACGTCTCCCAACCGAGGCTGGCGTGGGAATGCGCCTGACCTGCGCGAACCGTCAACACAGTATTGAGCAGCAGAACGCCCTGACGCGCCCAGCTTTCGAGATAGCCATGATTAGGGCGGGTGAAGCCCGGAATAGTATTTTCCAGCTCTTTATACATATTCAATAATGACGGAGGAATGGCAATGCCGGGACGAACGGAAAATGCCAGACCATGCGCCTGTCCCGGTCCGTGATAAGGATCCTGGCCGAGAATCACCACTTTAACGTCACCCAACTCGGTAAAGCGGAACGCGTTAAAGACATCTTTTTGTGGTGGATAGATAGTGACGCCGGACTGCCGCTCGCTGGCGACGGTCTGAAGGGTATTAAGAAAATAAGGTTGTTGCTTCTCTTCAGCCAGCACGTCATGCCAGGTTAATTCGTTAGCCATCTCGCTCTCCTGCGAATCTTCAATCCGCCTAGCTTAACTGCTTCTTTCTACAGAACAAAATCATGCTCATTTTTTAGACTTAAACGAGTGCAAAAAAATGTAAATTGGTAAAATTTCACACCCGCATAAGTTGATGTAAAACAATAAAATCCATTTACGACCACAATCGATGTGTGGTTTTTATTGATTTAAATCAAAGAATCAAGGGTGGTTGAGGAGTATATATACACTCAAGCAACAATGGTTTTACCAATTGGCCGCGACAGGCTGAACAAATCAAATAATTTTGCCGGGGAGGCATCACATGATTACAGGTATCCAGATTACTAAAGCCGCTAACGACGATCTGCTGAACTCTTTCTGGCTGCTGGACAGCGAAAAAGGCGAAGCACGTTGCATCGTTGCAAAAGCAGGTTATGCAGAAGATGAAGTGGTTGCAGTAAGCAAACTGGGTGACATTGAATACCGTGAAGTTCCAGTAGAAGTGAAACCAGAAGTTCGCGTTGAAGGTGGTCAACACCTGAACGTTAACGTTCTGCGTCGTGAAACTCTGGAAGATGCAGTTAAGCATCCGGAAAAATATCCGCAGCTGACCATCCGTGTATCCGGTTATGCAGTTCGCTTTAACTCTCTGACTCCGGAACAGCAGCGCGACGTTATCGCTCGTACCTTTACTGAAAGCCTGTAAGGCTTAAGTAGCAAGTTACTAAGCGGAAGAGGGCGACCTCTTCCGCTTTTTTTCGTTAATAGAAAATGCGTACCGCGCAATAGACCAGCAACAGGGCAAGCACGATATTTAACTGGCGACCATACTGGCGAAACAATCGCTGAAACAGATGCCCCGCCAGCGCCCAGCACACATTGCCAAACGTCCCAATCATCGCCAGCAAAACGCTGACGCCAACTACCCAGCTTAGCGCCTGTGTTTGCGGCAGAACAAACGTCGACAGTGCCGTAACACCGTACAAAATGATTTTGACGTTCACAAACTGCAAAGCAAAGCTGGCCCAAAAGCTGATTGGTTTTGCCTGAAGTCCGTCTTCCTTTGTTGGGCTGGTGGCGATTTTCCACGCCAGCCAGACAATATATGCCGCCCCCGCCCAACTCAAAAGGTGTACCGCTGCCGGGTCAATCACTGCCAGTGAAAATGAAATGCCCGCACACAGTAACATCACAATCAAAAATCCCAGACTCATCCCTGCCAGCACGCGGGTACTTTGACGAAATCCATGCGACGTAGCAGAGCTAAGGGCGAGAATATTGTTCGGTCCTGGCGTCATAGCGGTAATCAGGGTGTAAGTCCAAAAAGCACTTAAAAGGGTCGGTGTCACTTGTTATCTCCTCTGTTTTGGTAGACAGTACCCGACACGGAACATTTAAAAAAATGAATGTTTTTATATTCTAGATTCGATATTTTCGATAGGTTTGGGGTTATGGATCTGCGCCGTTTTATTACGCTTAAAACCGTGGTGGAAGAGGGTTCCTTTTTGCGAGCTTCGCAAAAATTGTGCTGTACACAATCGACGGTGACTTTTCATATTCAGCAGCTTGAGCAGGAGTTTTCAGTCCAGTTATTTGAGAAAATTGGCCGACGGATGTGCCTTACCCGCGAAGGAAAAAAGTTGCTGCCGCACATTTATGAACTTACCCGAGTGATGGATACGCTTCGTGAGGCTGCCAAAAAGGAGTCAGATCCGGACGGGGAACTACGCGTTGTTTCGGGCGAAACGTTGCTCTCTTACCGAATGCCGCAGGTGTTGCAGCGTTTTCGGCAACGCGCACCAAAAGTGCGTTTATCGTTGCAGTCGCTGAACTGTTACGTGATCCGTGATGCGCTACTGAATGATGAGGCCGATGTCGGCGTCTTTTATCGCGTAGGGAATGATGATGCCCTGAACCGACGAGAGTTGGGTGAACAATCGCTGGTGCTGGTGGCTTCACCGCAAATTGCAGATGTCGATTTTACTGAGCCGGGAAGACATAACGCCTGTAGCTTTATTATCAACGAACCGCAATGTGTCTTCCGGCAGATATTTGAGAGCACGCTGCGTCAGCGGCGGATCACGGTGGAAAACACCATTGAGCTGTTAAGCATTGAAAGTATCAAACGTTGTGTCGCGGCGAATATCGGTGTCAGTTACTTGCCCCGCTTTGCGGTGGAAAAAGAGCTTGAGAGCGGAGAATTAATTGAATTGCCTTTTGGCGAACAGTCGCAGACCATTACGGCCATGTGCGCACACCATGCTGGAAAAGCGGTTAGCCCGGCGATGCACACTTTTATTCAGTGTGTTGAAGAGAGTTTTGTGGCTGGATAAAAATAATGTCGGGATTAAACCCGGCATTTAACTTGTCGACAAAGTGCGCTTTATTCATGCCGGATGCGGCGTGAACGCCTTATCCGGCCTACAAGATCGTGCAAATTCAATATATTGCATGAGCCACGTAGATACTGTTATGGCCTGCAAGTTTTTTCCTGGTCCGGTTTCCCGGATTGCAGGCATGCCAGACACAGCGCC
>NZ_CAOLGM010000139.1:0-11146 GCF_948475835.1 uncultured Escherichia sp.
ATTGATAACGATTTACATTTAGATTTATATATCAATGAAACGTTAAAATAAATATCAAATAAGGGAAGAGGTAATATAGCCTAAGCTATGTCTGATTATTAAAAATACACTAAACATAGCTTTGGCTAAATTCATAACTTATTGAGTTGAAACGAGAAGCTTATAAATTTTTTCCAGATCGTCGATATTTCGAACGCGGATTAACAGCCGACGCTGTTCTAATTGCATCACCAACACGCCATCTTCCGACAAGTTCATCGCTTTGATTCGGCTATATTCAATCCAGACATTGGCGAAGAAAAAACCTTTTTGTTTAAAGATGATCTTCGGAACGCGGATCCAGAATATATAAAAACCCATCAGAGCCAGTGCGCTTAATAACCATGTCGTTATTAACGCACCATGATTCGTGACGTTGTTATAGATAAGAATGACAATCAATCCGACGAAGATAACGCTATCGATGCGACCACGCCGGAGCAAAGGAATTGCCAGCAGGGTGGGGCCGTTACGGCGGGGCATGATGAACTGATCGTAGATCGCGAAGGCCAGGAGTGCGGCGATGAAAAGAATCAGTACCAGGTCCGTGATTGTCATTAATCCTCCAGATAAAAAAACGGGGCCAAAAGGCCCCGGTAGTGTACAACAGTCTTACAGTCCCAGCAGGCCGCAAGCGTAACCAGCGATACCGATGACGAAGAAGCCAACGATGATCCACAGCGGGTTAACTTTTTTGCGCAGTAGCCACATACAAGCAAAGGTCAGCAGCAGTGGTACCAGGCCTGGCATTAACTGGTCCAGAATAGTCTGGACAGTAGTAACGTGTTCTTTGCCCGTCTGGTCAGTAATGCGAGAGACAACCAGCGGGATGTTGACATGTGTCCACTTGTTAACCAATGCCCCCATGACAAACAGGCCGAGGATAGACGCCCCTTCCGTCAGTTTTTGCAGGAAGCCACCACCCATATCTTTAACGATATCGATACCTTTGGAGTAACCATACGCTACGCCGTAGTAACGGGTTGCCAGACGCACCAGGTTAAACAGGATGAAGAACAGCAGCGGACCTAACAGGCTGCCGCTCATCGCGATACCGGCACCCAGTGCTGCAAATACCGGACGTACGGTTCCCCAGAAGATCGGGTCGCCTACACCAGCCAGCGGCCCCATCAAACCGACTTTGATACCGTTGATAGCACCGTCGTCGATCTCTGCGCCATTAGCACGCTGTTCTTCCAGCGCCAGGGTTACGCCGAGAATCGGCGCAGCCACGAACGGCTGGGTGTTAAAGAACTCCAGGTGACGGCGAATAGCTTGTTTACGAGCTTCGTTGTTCTCAGGGTAGAGGCGACGAATTGCCGGTACCATAGAGAAGCAGAAACCCAGTGCCTGCATACGTTCGAAGTTCCATGAACCCTGGAAGAGGTTAGAACGCAGGAAGACGCCGCGAATATCACTTTGAGTGAGTTTTTTCTCGGTGGTAGTTTGAGTTGTATCAACCATTTCGCTCACCTGTTAGTCCAGTTCGTTATCGAGATCGTTGTTACCAGCTGCCTGAGCAGGCGCACCGGCTACGCGGTTGTATTTCGGGCTAAGTTGGATGTAGAGCACTGCCATAACAGTACCAATCACACCCAGAGCAACCAGGTTAAAGTTGGTGAATGCTGCGGTTACGAAGCCGAGGTAGAAGAACGGCATCAGGTAGCCAGCACGCATCATGTTGATAACCATCGCATAACCAACCACCACGATCATGCCACCGGCGATATTCAGACCATTGGTCACCACTTCCGGAATCGCATTCAGCATGTTCTGTACTTCGCTGGTACCAACAGACAGCGCAACGATGACGGCCGGAATAGCCACACGCATTGCTTGCAGGAACAGAGAAGAAACGTGGATCCAGGAAATCGCTGTCAGGTTGCCGTTATCAGCAGCCTTATCCGCAGCGTGCTGGAAAGCAACGGTAATAGTACGAACGATGATGGTCAGTACCTGGCCCGCAGCGGCCAGAGGGATTGCCAGTGCGATACCTGCACCAATGCTCTGATGACCTGCGATAACCAGAATGGTAGAAATGATAGAAGCCAGAGCGGCGTCAGGCGCAACTGCAGCACCGATGTTCATCCAGCCCAGCGCGATCATTTCCAGCGTACCACCGATAATAATACCGGTTTTCATATCCCCAAGAACGATACCCACCAGGGTACACGCGATTAGCGGACGGTGAAACTGAAATTCATCGAGGATTGATCCCATACCTGCGATACAGGCTACGATAAATACCAGCACAATTTGAAGAGTGGTAATCTCCATTGTACTTCTCCTGTTTACGTAAGACTTAAGTGTGAAAACTGAGTGATAATCAACACAATACGTTACTTATCGATTTTGCTGATCAGATCCATCATTTTCAGTTTCGGATCGGTGGAAACCTTACGGACTTCCAGCTCAATACCGCGCGCATTCAGTTTCTTGAACGCCTCGATATCTTTTTCATCAACCGAAACCGCGTTATTCACCTGGGTTTTACCCTGACGGAATGCCATACCACCGACGTTAACAGAGGTGATTTTCACGCCGCCTTCAACGAGACGCTCTACATCTGTTGGGTTGGTAAATAACAGCATTACGCGTTCGCCAGCATATTTCGGGTTGTTGTAGACGCGAATCATTTTGGCAACATCAACTACGTGTGCTGTTACGCCCGGAGGTGCAACCTGGGTGAGCAGTGTCTTACGAACGGTATCCGCAGCCACTTCATCACTAACAACAATAATACGGGAGACATTGGTTTCTTTGGTCCAGCGGGTGGCGACCTGACCGTGAATCAGACGGTCGTCGATACGCGCAAGGCCAATAACCATGTAGTCGTTTGGCCCCATTGGTTTTGCCGGAGTTGGAGCCGCTTTTGGTGCTGCGGCAGCGGGTGCTGGCGCGGCTTTTTCAACCGGTTTGGCTTTCAGAGCTTTCACGCCTTCACGGCCTGTTTCTACTGCCAGTGCCACCAGTTCATCAAAGCTTGGGTCATCATCACGGGCCATTAACGTTTCCACGAGCATTGGAATGTTAACGCCTGCAATGACTTCATAATGCTCTTTGTCGACGACAATGCGGCTGGCAGCATTGAACGGGCTGCCTCCCCATGTATCAACGAGAAACAGCACGCCTTTAGTGGTGTCGAGTTTTGCCAACTGAGCGTTGTACTTTTCAATCAGCGTTTCGGCATTTTCACCTGGAACGAAATCGATCCAGCCGACGTTTTCCTGCTCGCCTAACAGCATTTCTGCCGTTTTAAGCAACTGCTCTGCAGCCCAACCATGTGTGCCTATAACAATAGCAATGGTCACTTGCTACCTCCTTTATTATCGTTAACACCTCAACGTGCCAGATGTATTTTTGAATCGTCGTCCACAATCGAATCGATTCAGATAAGGGCTACAACCAAAAACCCCTGCGTTTCGCGATTTATTTTAGATATCGAAAAAATTATTTTATGTGATGAAGATCCGTAATTTAACTTTCGATTAGCAGAAATTTCGAAAGGTAAAATATCCTTGTCACATTCGTTTGCAAAGGAAGGTAAATCTTTGCCAAATCAGAGGCGTCTCTGATATGTTTAACTCCCGTTTAACAACCATGGAGTATAGGGCAGTAGCCCGCAGTATGGATCGTCACCGACGTCATTTCAGCATCAGGCCTTTTAACGCCTGCCTTTCTGGCTCTCTATGCCGCACCTTTCGTTTGCATTTTGTCGTTACGCCTGCATTATTTCTGGCGTCGAATAGCTATTCCTTAAGCAGGAGCTTGTCATGGAATTCTTAATGGACCCCTCAATTTGGGCGGGGCTACTCACGCTTGTTGTTCTCGAAATTGTGCTGGGTATCGATAACCTGGTCTTCATCGCCATTCTTGCTGACAAACTGCCGCCAAAACAACGCGATAAAGCGCGTTTGCTGGGGTTATCACTGGCGCTGATTATGCGTCTGGGGCTGCTGTCGCTGATTTCATGGATGGTCACGCTGACCAAACCGCTATTTACCGTCATGGATTTCTCCTTCTCCGGACGCGACCTGATTATGTTGTTCGGGGGGATATTCTTGCTGTTCAAAGCAACAACCGAACTGCATGAACGGCTGGAAAACCGCGATCATGATTCCGGCCACGGTAAAGGCTACGCCAGTTTCTGGGTGGTCGTCACACAGATTGTCATCCTTGACGCCGTCTTCTCGTTGGATGCGGTAATTACTGCAGTAGGGATGGTTAACCATCTGCCGGTGATGATGGCGGCGGTAGTGATTGCGATGGCGGTTATGTTGCTGGCATCCAAACCGCTGACGCGATTCGTTAACCAGCACCCCACGGTGGTGGTGCTCTGTCTGAGCTTCCTGTTAATGATTGGTCTGAGTCTGGTGGCAGAAGGTTTCGGTTTCCACATTCCGAAAGGTTACCTGTATGCCGCGATTGGCTTCTCGATCATCATCGAAGTGTTTAACCAGATTGCGCGTCGCAACTTTATTCGTCACCAGTCGACTTTGCCGCTGCGAGCGCGTACTGCCGATGCCATCCTGCGTTTGATGGGCGGGAAACGTCAGGCCAATGTTCAGCACGATGCCGATAACCCGATGCCGATGCCGATCCCGGAAGGTGCATTTGCCGAAGAAGAACGTTACATGATTAACGGCGTACTGACGCTGGCGTCGCGTTCTCTGCGCGGGATCATGACGCCGCGCGGTGAAATAAGCTGGGTTGACGCTAATCTCGGGGTCGATGAAATCCGCGAGCAGCTGCTCTCCTCACCGCACAGCCTGTTCCCGGTATGTCGCGGTGAACTGGATGAAATCATCGGAATCGTACGTGCTAAAGAACTGCTGGTGGCGCTGGAAGAGGGCGTTGATGTGGCGGCGATTGCTTCGGCGTCTCCGGCGATTATCGTCCCGGAAACCCTCGATCCGATCAACCTGCTGGGCGTGCTGCGTCGCGCTCGCGGGAGCTTTGTTATCGTGACCAACGAGTTTGGTGTGGTACAAGGCTTGGTCACGCCGCTGGATGTGCTGGAAGCCATTGCGGGTGAATTCCCGGACGCTGACGAAACGCCGGAAATCACTACCGATGGTGACGGCTGGCTGGTAAAAGGCGGTACAGATTTGCATGCCTTGCAGCAGGCGCTTGATGTTGAGCACCTTGCCGATGACGATGATATCGCGACGGTCGCGGGCCTCGTGATCTCGGCAAATGGTCACATTCCCCGTGTGGGCGATGTGATTGATGTAGGGCCACTGCATATCACCATCATTGAAGCCAATGATTATCGTGTTGATCTGGTTCGCATTGTTAAAGAGCAACCGGCGCACGATGAAGATGAGTAAGCATTAACGTAACGGCATAATGGGCGTGATATGTCCATTATGCCGGGCGGGCGGCGGTTGGCTGCCCGCCAGCCATTTGGGAAAATCACGTAGCGGCATCGGCTGTGCGTACAAATACCCTTGCAAAATATGCACGCCATGACGGCGCAAATACTTCGCCTGTTCTTGCGTTTCCACGCCCTCCGCCACCAGTTCAATATTCAGTCTTTGCCCCAGCGCGATGATGATATCGGTCACCGTCGAGTTAACCGCGTCAGAACCTATAGCTGCGGTAAATGACTTATCAATTTTCAGCACGTCAGGACGTAATGTTTCAAGCCAGGAAAATGAACTGTTGCCGGTGCCGAAGTCATCAATCGCCAGTTTGACGTTTTTACGATGTAGCTCGCGGGCAATCCGATAATCAACATCCAGTAAGGCATCGCGTTCGGTGATTTCGAGGATCAGTTGCTGAATCGGGTGAGCGCTAAACCAGTACTGATTGAGATCTTTTATCAGCACACCACGGCGAAAATGGCTGGGTGCGACGTTAATGCCAACATGAAACTGACTACTCATCGGGAAAACATGGCGCTGACGAATGGTTTCTGCCATCACATAGCGGGTCAGTGGCACAATTAAATGATGTTCTTCCGCGATAGGAATAAACACATCCGGTGAAATCCAGCCCTGACGCGGATTATTCCAGCGCAGCAAAATCTCTACACCAATACATTGCTGGCTGCGCGCATTAAGCAAAGGCTGACAGAACAATTCGAACTCATGTTGCGCCAGGCCCAGATTGATTTCGCGGGAAAAGCTCATCCGGTAAGCGGTCGCCAGCCAGGCGATGTAGCCCACCAGTAAACTTAGCAGCACCGCCAGCGGTAATTGTGTTGGAAGATAGTGCCATGCCAGCGCCGTAGCCCCCGGACCATTAACGTTAATGGTAAAAGGAAAGCGTTGCGAAGAAACCTGATAGTTTTCATTGTCTTCAGGTTGCGGAAGGGAATCTACCAGCCCATTACCATAGAGCAAATGCCGTTTGTCCACCGTCAGGCTGGCGCTACTGATTTGCGGCAGTTGTGGCTCAAGGAGCATTGCCGTCAGTAAGTCGATGTTAATCATCTCCATGACCCCAGCATTGCTACTGCCCGCTGCAGGCGTCCATTGAATCAAAACCGGACTGCCTTTAATCAGGGCACGGTCGATCGTCAGGCGTAAAAGTGGTTGCGGTGCAGGAAGTTCAGCCAGAATGTCCACGACGGGCACATTGCGATAACCAAAAATGCTGGAGCAATAGAGTGTGCCGTCTTGCACTAGGCCAATGGATCGCACAGTTTGGAGTTTTGCCGCCTGTTTACGTAATGGCAAATGGGCGACAGAGCAGGGCAGACCAATCAGCGGAAGCAAGACTTCGCTACCTGCCTGTAGGGGAAGCAGTACTTTATCTAATTCCTCTACAGCGTGATTGGCGAATTGTACTACCCGTTGTTGATTTAAGTTACGCTGTGAAATAAATCGCACGCTCAGGGTCGAAGCGAGCGTAACGAGTGCGCAAATCGTACAAACAATCATTCGATTACGGCGATAGGTTTTAATGATCCGTTGTGCTTTTTGCATGCGGGCCACCCTGTAAGCGTATGGCGACAAACGCCTGACGCAACAGTGGAAGTGTAGTGGGGAATATTACAGCAGACGAGAAAGCGGGTATAAATTCGCCCATCCGTTGCAGATGGGCGAGTAAGAAGTATTAGTCACACTGGACTTTGATTGCCAGACCACCGCGTGAGGTTTCGCGGTATTTGGCGTTCATGTCCTTACCGGTTTCGTACATCGTTTCGATGACCTTATCCAGCGAGACGCGCGGTGCACTGGTGCGGCGCAGAGCCATCCGTGCGGCGTTAATCGCCTTCACAGAGGCAATGGCATTACGCTCAATGCACGGCACCTGAACCTGCCCTGCAACCGGGTCGCAGGTTAAACCAAGGTTGTGTTCCATGCCAATTTCCGCCGCCACGCAAACCTGTTCCGGGCTACCGCCCAGCAGTTCTGCAAGACCCGCAGCAGCCATTGAACAGGCAACACCCACTTCGCCCTGGCAACCAACTTCCGCACCGGAAATAGAGGCGTTCATTTTATACAATGCACCAATCGCGCCCGCTGCCATAAAGTAACGGGTATAGATGTCCGGGCTGACCGATTCAATAAAGTGGTCATAGTAAGCCAGCACTGCCGGAACGATACCGCAGGCACCGTTGGTTGGCGCAGTTACCACACGACCACCGGCGGCGTTTTCTTCGTTAACTGCCAGCGCAAACATGTTTACCCAGTCAATGACATTCATCGGATCGTTAGACAGTTTATCGCTGGAAACTAACATCCGGCGCAGGGCAGACGCACGACGTGGCACGCGCAGCGGGCCTGGCAGTACACCTTCGGTGTTCATCCCGCGATCGATACATGCCTGCATGGTTTGCCAGACATGCGCGAAATACTCGTCGATCTCTTTCTTGCTGTGCAGCGCCAGTTCGTTCTGCATAGCGAGACCAGACAGCGAATAGCCGGTTTCATTACAGTACGCGAGCAGTTCGGTGGCAGATTTGAACGGATACGGCACGCTCACTTCGTTGGCAGCATCCTGACCAAAGTGTTCTTCATCGACGATAAAACCGCCGCCGATGGAATAATAAGTTTTGCTGTAGACGACTTCATCGCCGTTATAGGCGTGGATTTGCATACCGTTTTCATGCAGCGGCAGGTTGCCGTTATGAAAACGCATCCCGTTGTCGCGCGGGAAATCCACTTCATGCCGTCCCTGTGCCAGCAGCAGACGTTCGCGCTCTTCTACGTCGCGAATAAAACCGGGAATACTGTCGATATCCACGGTGGCAGGTTCGTTACCTGCAAGACCCATAATAATGGCGATATCGGTGTGGTGGCCTTTACCCGTCAGCGACAGTGAACCATAAACGTCCACGGCAACGCGAGTAACGCTATCCAGTAAGCCTTTTTCGACCAGATCATCGACGAACTGTTTACCCGCCTTCATAGGCCCTACGGTATGGGAAGATGAGGGACCAATCCCCACCTTAAACATGTCGAATAGACTAATCACGATAATACTCCTGACAAGGTGACTGGACTTCCAGTAACGAACTAATAACAGCGCATAGTGTAAGAGGGAACGCGGCGACTGGCTTAACTATTCACATGAATTAAACTAATCAAAAACCGCGATTTAACTAATATTGCGATGATTGTCTCAAGTAGTGTTTTGTAGATGTAAAGATAAGTATAGTCAGGGTTTCACACCAATTTGCAGCGCCAGCTCACGAATTATGCCTGCGGTCATTCCCCATACAAAATACTGTTCGTACCAGGACAGCCATACCCGATGTGAATCGCCACGGCGGTAGATATCTAAAGGGTGATAACGACCCAGATGTAATGCCTGGGCGAGCGGCATTTCAAACACCGCCGAGACTTCATCTTCACTGGCGCGATACGGCAGATCGGGCGGGATAATGCCGACCACTGGGGTTACCTGATAGCCAGTTACGCTATCGACGGGCGGCAGCACGCCGATAACTTCAACGGCGGAAGGCGGTATAGCGACCTCTTCTTCAGCTTCGCGCAGCGCGGCGGCGATAACTGATGCGTCCGTGTCATCGACTGCACCTCCAGGGAATGCCACTTGTCCAGCGTGTTTACGCAGATGAATTGAACGCTGAGTCAGCAACAACCCCGGTTGCGGTCGACGGACGATGGGGATTAACACGGCAGCCTGACGATGATTTAGGGTTTCCCGGTTAATTTGCGGGCGCAAAAGTTGAAAGCGAGATAAAAAATCATCAAGCGTCAGGCTACGGTATTCCACGTCTTACTTCTCCAGTTGGCGTAATATCTTATTAACTTTATCAAAAGTTTCCTGATATTCCGCTTCTTCCTGGCTATCGGCGACAATTCCACCGCCCGCAGAGCAGTATATTTGTCCGTTAATGGCAGTCAGCGTGCGGATAGTAATGCTGGTATCCATGTTGCCGCAAAAGCTCAAATAGCCAATGCTGCCGCACCAGGCATTACGTCGCTGCGGTTCCAGTTCGTCGATAATTTCCATAGCCCGTACTTTCGGAGCCCCGGTTATTGAGCCACCAGGAAAAGCTGCGCGCAGCAGATCGCTGGCGTGTAACTGTTCTGGTAGTCGCGCCGTTATAGTGCTGACCAGATGATGCACGGCAGGGAAGGGTTCCACCACGAACAGCTCTGGTACTTTTACCGAACCGGCTACGGCAACACGACCGATATCATTACGCATTAAATCGACAATCATCAGATTTTCGGCACGATCTTTCGCTGAGTTCGCCAGTTTTTCTGCTTGTTTGCTATCTTCCTGAGGATCGGGCAGGCGTGGTAGCGTGCCTTTAATCGGGCGGGTCTGGATTTCACTATTATCACAAAGAATAAACCGCTCTGGCGAAAGGCTTAAAATTGCACCCTGTTCAAGGCGTAAAAAAGCGCTAAATGGCGCGCGGTTGGCCTGATTAAGCTGAAGGAATGCCTGCCATTCATCGCCAGAATAGGTCGCATGAAAACGCTGGGCGAGATTCACCTGATAGCAATCACCGCTGTGCAGATATTCCTGTACCTGGCGAAATTTTTCGCCGTACTGCTCGCGGGTCATATTGGATTGCCAGTCGGAAGTGAGCGTGAAATCTTCCTGCGGCGAGAATTGCTGGCTTTCCAGCCAGGCCCGACGGGCATTGACATCATTATGACTCAGCAAAGAAACTGTATGACGCTGGTGGTCGACAATGAGCGCCCAATCGTAGATACCCACTGCCATATCCGGCAGAACGATATCTTGTTCCGCAATTTCTGGCAGTGACTCAAAACGGCGGCCCAGATCGTAGCCAAACAACCCCAGTGCGCCGCCCTGAAATGGCAAATCTTCGTTATGCGTTGGGCGAATGTCTGCGCGATCCAGCACCTGCTGGAGCACCTGTAGCGGGTCATCAGTGGTCGTTGTGCGTTTTTCGCTTTCACTAACAACGGTTTCTTTACCGAAAGTGGTTAAAGTGCAAATCGGATCGGCGACCACAATATCAAAGCGGCTATACGGATGATCGGCATAGCCGGAGTGTAAAAGCATCGCCCACGGCAGGTGGCTTAAGCGGGAGAAATAAAATTCAGCGGCGTCCTGACGCCAGGGTAAAGTAATCACAGCGGGAGATAACGTCTTCATCAGTCCTGACTCTACTGGCTATGTGCCGGGTAGCATGAAATAATTAGCGCCAACAATTTAGCAGGAGTTAACAATGTTTGCAGGTTTACCTTCACTCACCCATGAACAGCAGCAAAAAGCTGTCGAGCGGATCCAGGAACTGATGGCACAAGGGATGAGCAGCGGCCAGGCAATCGCGCTGGTGGCAGAAGAGCTGCGTGCCAACCACTCCGGCGAGCGAATCGTGGCGCGTTTTGAGGATGAAGACGAGTAACACACTAATCCGTATCGATTTCGTTATAGAATCTGATGATTATTTGATTGTGAGAAAAAGGACGCTTTTTATATGTGATTAAAAGCGTCCTGACCCATTTATGCTGATATAAATTAAACTCAGACCAGTGCTTTTAGTTCTTCCTGCATATATGTTGAAAAGTATTCAGGATTTTTAATTACAGTGCGTTCACCAGACTCCATTTTTTTTGCCCATCCAACCATTTTTTCCGTGAACCCAGGGTTCCAGCCTTCCTGGTCAGCTCGCGCCGTAATATCAGCGGCACTCGCGGGTACTCCC
>NZ_CAOLGM010000140.1:0-10924 GCF_948475835.1 uncultured Escherichia sp.
GTTTAATCGCGAGTAATATTTCGTTGAGTTTAGTTCGAGGAAGGAACTGTGATATTTGTTTCAATTTTATTATATCATGATGTCAATTTTTTATTGTGAAAGTTTGACAGTAATTATTACTTTCAACACTGATTAACGCTGTGTTGCATGATTCGGCAATGACAATAATTTGTTATGTTAGCACGATTTTTACACGAGTCTGTCATGCATGTTGGCAATATTTTCTGCAGAGCAATTTTTTATAGTTGCGCTCGGTATACACAACAATCAGCGCATAGTTGGCTGATAAAGAAAAACTCCGTAAAGAAGGTGTCACTATGAATGATTCACTCAAGGCGCAATGCGTTGCCGAGTTTTTAGGCACCGGACTGTTCCTCTTTTTTGGCATCGGTTGTTTGTGCGCCCTGAAACTTGCCGGGGCAAGTCTGGGACTGTGGGAAATTTGTATCATTTGGGGGTTAGGGATTTCGCTTGCTGTTTACCTTACGGCAGGTATTTCCGGCGCTCATCTCAACCCGGCTGTTACCATTGCTCTGTGGCTGTTTGCCTCTTTCCCAGCCCGTAAAGTGCTGCCATTTTGTGTGGCGCAATTAGCGGGTGCCTTTGGTGGTGCGGTTCTGGCATATTCTCTATACAGCAGTTTGTTTACCGATTTTGAATCTGCTCACAATATGGTGCGTGGTAGTGCAGAAAGTTTACAACTCGTCAGTATCTTCAGTACTTATCCGGCAGCGGCGATTAATGTATGGCAAGCTGCGTTGGTCGAAGTGGTCATAACGTCCATGTTAATGGGGTTGATTATGGCGTTGACCGATGACGGTAATGGCGTACCCAAAGGACCGCTTGCACCTTTACTTATTGGTATTCTGGTTGCTGTTATTGGTGCTTCTACCGGACCATTAACCGGTTTTGCCATGAATCCAGCGCGTGATTTTGGACCTAAGATTTTCACCTGGCTTGCGGGGTGGGGAGAAATTGCGATGACTGGTGGACGCAATATTCCTTATTTCATTGTACCCATTATTGCACCGATCATTGGGGCATGTGTTGGTGCGGCGATTTATCGCTATCTCATTGCAAAGAATTTACCTGTCAATAGTGTTACACCTAAAGGAATTAGCGAATAACGAAATACTCTGGCAGTTATAAACATTTATTTTTTTACTGTTTGTGATCTGCTTTCCGAACTTATTAAAAAGTCTCCCGCTTCACGGAGGCTTTTGTTATTGTCCTTTGTGCTTCTCGTCAGTAAATCATCAGGGATGATGTGAAGATTAAATGTAAAACAATTGTTTTGCTATAACAATAAATTAACTGGGAGGTTTTATCATGATTTCTGCGGCGACACTTAATTCAGAACTCATTAATAAAATCGCGCAGGATTTTGCGCAGGCGACCAGCCTTGCGGTTGTCGTGGTCAATATTCACGGCGATGAAATTTCCGAGCTGTTTAACTTCACTCCATTTTGTCAGATGATGCGGCAACACCCTCAGCTAAGCACTCGATGTCGCATGAGCGATCGTTGTGGGGGCCTGGAAGCCTCTAAATCCGATCAGCCTTGTATTTATCGCTGTCATGCCGGATTAACCGATTTCTCTATTCCACTGGTAATCGCCGGACATTTAGTCGGTTTTGTATTGTGCGGGCAAGTTCGTCTGCGTAATGATGATGTCGATTTGGTCGATATTCTGAATGTCGATGATTGCTGGCAGGCAGATCCCGAATTACTTAATGAATTCCGCAAAGTTCCTGAGATGGATTACTCAAGAGTTATGGCCTCTGCTGATTTGTTGAAGTTGATTGTGGAAAATTGCCTCAAAAAACAACTCAATTTTGTGGTTATTAAAGAGAACAAATCTCGGTCAGATTCGGTGCGCCAGACTCGTGCGCCTAATCCCCACGACAATAAAATGAAAAAAGCTTTACGCTATATTGATGCGCATTTATCAGACGATTTGCGTCTGGAAGATGTCGCCTCGCACGTTTATCTAAGTCCTTATTATTTCAGTAAGTTATTCAAGAAATACCATGGAATCGGTTTTAATGCGTGGGTAAACCAACAACGGATGGCCAGCGCTCGTGAGTTACTGTGCCATAGTGACTGGAGCATCGCCAGCATTGCGCGTAATTTAGGTTTTTCGCAAACCAGTTATTTTTGCAAAGTTTTCCGTCAGACTTATCAGGTTACGCCGCAGGTGTATCGACAGCAAGTGAGTGAAAATGCGGCGATGGAAACGGTATAGAATAAATGCTAAAAAAAGGGAAGGTTTAAATAAACGCTGGAATGAATAATTAACGTTATTTACGTGTTATGGGAAAAGTGAAATCAGCTCATAACATACGCTGACAGGTGTGGCACATTTGTGCCTGGGAAGAGGGTGAAAATCCCTCGCAGCCCCCGCTGCTGTAATGCTGACAAACCCGAAAATGCCACTGATCGCGAGATTGGGAAGGTCGGGTGAGGATGACGCTAAGCCAGAAGACCAGTCTGTCAGTCAATACCAACAACTTCGGTGGGAAGTGGGTTGCCCGGAAGCGTCCGGTAGAGTACTGGCGCGTCTTTATACCCCTACCACCCTGAAAGGATCAGGGTATGGCGGCATCATTTAGTTCTTTCATCGCAGTGCCGACAGGCACCAGGGCTGCATTCAAGGTGTGGCAATATTGTTTCATGGCTTATCAACCAGACCGCCATTACAGGAAATTAAGTGGAGGGCGAGAGACATGAAAACGATAAAACCCGAATCGATAGCTCTTTTTTGCCTCTTATCTGGAGATGTGGATCTGGCGAAACATCTGGCTGAAATATTGCCAATAACCTGTTTTGTTGGTGAGGACTGGCAGCAAGATTTCCAGCCTCTTGATGGTGGGCCTGTGCAATCGTTATCAGATGCGTATAGCGATTATTCAGTGCTGCTATTGATAGCAGCTGAAAGCGAGATATCCGTACCAGAATGGCTCGCTCATTCTGAGGGAACGACGGTAATTTTGATTGCAGAACACAATGCCCGTTTGCTGACTGGTCCGGCTGGTGGGGCTGTAGCATTAATCCATTATCTGAATGAAATCTGTCATTCCAGAGAAACCGCTGTCAATGACGCATTTTGTCAGACGTTAACACGAGGAAGTCTGGCTATTCCACATAGCCATCTTCTTTCGTAATGGATTGAGAATGCTGGATTTTTAATTATATTACGCGCAGTATTAATCGCGTAAATGTTTTGCGGTCAGCAACGGTGGGGGATCCATTGTTCTGTTCAATGAATACCATCATACAATTGAATCAGGAGTCGGTATGATGATTTTGGTGACGGGGGGCGCACGGAGCGGGAAGAGTCGCCATGCAGAGGCGCTTATTGGGGACTCTTCACAGGTTCTGTATATCGCCACCTCACAAATCCTTGATGATGAGATGGCTGCACGGATAGAACATCATCGGCAAGGCCGCCCGGCGCACTGGCGCACGGTGGAGCGTTGGCAACATCTTGATGAATTAATTCATGCAGACATTAACCCGCATGAGGCTGTATTGCTGGAATGCGTTACCACCATGGTGACTAATCTGTTGTTTGATTATGGCGGCGATAAAGACCCTGATGAATGGGATTATCAGGCGATGGAACAGGCGATTAATGCTGAGATTCAGTCGTTGATTGCTGCCTGCCAACGTTGTCCCGCAAAGGTTGTATTAGTGACTAACGAAGTGGGAATGGGGATTGTGCCGGAGAGTCGTCTGGCACGACATTTTCGTGATATTGCCGGGCGGGTAAATCAGCAGCTGGCCGCTGCGGCAAATGAAGTATGGTTGGTGGTTTCGGGTATTGGAGTAAAAATCAAATGAGTAAATTATTTTGGGCGATGCTCTCTTTTATTACGCGTCTGCCTGTACCGCGTCGCTGGTCCCAGGGACTGGATTTCGAGCATTATTCTCGCGGTATTATTACTTTTCCTTTAATTGGATTATTGCTTGGCGCGATTAGCGGGCTGGTCTTCATGGTGCTGCAGGCATGGTGTGGCGTACCACTGGCGGCACTGTTTAGCGTGCTTGTGCTGGCGCTGATGACCGGGGGATTCCACCTGGACGGCCTCGCCGATACCTGTGATGGCGTATTTTCTGCACGTAGCCGCGATCGCATGTTGGAAATCATGCGTGATAGCCGTTTAGGCACCCACGGCGGTCTGGCATTGATTTTTGTGGTACTGGCAAAGATTCTGGTGTTAAGCGAGTTGGCTCTGCGTGGCGAACCGATCCTTGCATCGCTGGCGGCAGCATGTGCGGTCAGCCGCGGGACTGCCGCATTATTGATGTATCGTCATCGTTATGCCCGGGAAGAAGGGCTTGGCAATGTGTTCATTGGCAAAATTGATGGGCGACAAACCTGCGTCACACTCGGCTTAGCCGCTATTTTTGCTGCCGTATTATTGCCGGGTATGCATGGTGTGGCTGCTATGGTGGTGACGATGGTGGCGATTTTCATCCTCGGTCAGCTTCTCAAACGTACGCTGGGCGGGCAAACCGGCGATACGCTGGGAGCTGCTATAGAGCTTGGTGAACTGGTCTTCCTGCTGGCACTGCTATAAAGAGACGTGACATGCAAACACTTGCCGATTTACTGAATACGATCCCTGCCATCGATCCTGCCGCGATGTCGCGTGCACAACGGCATATTGACGGGTTACTCAAACCTGTTGGTAGCCTGGGAAGGCTGGAGGCGCTTGCCATACAACTGGCAGGAATGCCGGGGTTGAATGGCATACCGCATGTGGGCAAAAAAGCGGTACTGGTTATGTGTGCCGATCACGGCGTCTGGGAGGAAGGGGTCGCTATTTCCCCAAAAGAAGTGACAGCCATTCAGGCTGAAAATATGACCCGCGGAACAACCGGCGTGTGTGTGCTGGCAGCACAAGCGGGCGCTAACGTCTACGTAATTGATGTTGGTATTGATACTGCTGAGCCTATCCCCGGGCTTATCAACATGCGTGTTGCTCGAGGTAGTGGCAATATTGCTTCAGCTCCGGCAATGAGTCGCCATCAGGCAGAAAAGTTGCTTTTGGACGTCATATGTTATACGCGGGAGCTGGCAAAAAACGGTGTTACGCTGTTTGGTGTAGGTGAACTGGGGATGGCAAACACGACACCGGCAGCGGCAATAGTCAGCACAATCACTGGCCGGGCTCCTGAAGAAGTGGTTGGGATTGGCGCAAACCTGCCGACAGATAAACTGGCTAATAAAATTGATGTTGTGCGCCGGGCGATTACGTTGAATCAACCAAATCCGCAGGATGGCGTTGATGTCCTGGCAAAAGTGGGTGGATTTGATTTGGTCGGAATGGCTGGCGTGATGTTAGGCGCTGCTTCCTGCGGTTTACCCGTGTTGCTGGATGGATTTCTTTCTTATGCTGCCGCGCTCGCAGCCTGCCAGATGTCTCCTGCAATCAAACCGTATCTCATTCCTTCTCACCTGTCGGCAGAAAAAGGGGCGCGTATTGCGCTGTCGCATTTGGGGCTGGAGCCTTATCTCAATATGGAGATGCGTTTAGGTGAGGGGAGTGGCGCAGCTCTGGCGATGCCCATCATCGAAGCTGCCTGTGCGATATATAACAACATGGGCGAACTTGCTGCCAGTAATATTGTTCTACCGGGGAATACGACTTCTGATTTGAACAGTTAAAAACGAAAAGTCTGATAAAAGCTATACTTAACGGATAGCTTTCGCGACTTAGGAAAGGGACATGATGCGTCGTGTAAATATTTTTTGCTCATTTGCTCTGCTTTTTGCCAGCCATACTAGCCTGGCGGTAACTTATCCATTACCTCCAGAGGGTAGCCGTTTAGTGGGGCAGTCGTTTACTGTAACTGTTCCTGATCACAATACCCAGCCGCTGGAGACTTTTGCCGCACAATACGGGCAAGGGTTAAGTAACATGCTGGAAGCGAACCCGGGCGCTGATGTTTTTTTGCCGAAGTCTGGCTCGCAACTCACCATTCCGCAGCAACTGATTTTGCCCGCCACTGTTCGTAAAGGGATTGTGGTTAACGTCGCTGAGATGCGTCTTTATTACTACCCACCAGACAGTAATACTGTGGAAGTCTTTCCTATTGGTATCGGCCAGGCTGGGCGAGAAACCCCGCGTAACTGGGTGACTACCGTTGAACGTAAACAAGAAGCTCCAACCTGGACGCCAACGCCGAACACTCGGCGCGAATATGCGAAACGAGGGGAGAGTTTGCCCGCATTTGTTCCTGCGGGCCCCGATAATCCCATGGGGCTGTACGCGATTTATATTGGCAGGTTGTATGCCATCCATGGTACCAATGCCAATTTTGGTATTGGGCTCCGGGTAAGTCAGGGCTGTATTCGTCTGCGCAATGACGATATCAAATATCTGTTTGATAATGTTCCTGTTGGGACGCGTGTGCAAATTATCGACCAGCCAGTAAAATACCCCACTGAACCAGATGGCTCGAACTGGCTGGAAGTTCATGAGCCGTTGTCGCGCAATCGTGCAGAATATGAGTCTGACCGAAAAGTGCCATTGCCGGTAACCCCATCTTTGCGGGCGTTTATCAGCGGGCAAGAAGTTGATGTAAATCGCGCAAATGCTGCGTTGCAACGTCGATCGGGAATGCCTGTGCAAATTAGTTCTGGTTCAAGACAGATGTTTTAAGAGCGTTGGTAATTAGAAAGCAAAAAGCCTGCTAGAAAGCAGGCTTTTTTGAATTTGGCTCCTCTGACTGGACTCGAACCAGTGACATACGGATTAACAGTCCGCCGTTCTACCGACTGAACTACAGAGGAATCGTGTGAACGGGGCGCATATTAATGGCAGTGCATGGTGATGTCAAAGGGTGAAATGCATTTTTTTGTTTGTTTGCTGTCAATTTCAACAAAGTGGTGAGCTTTCAATCTTATTGGGTAATGAACCATCGTGGTGCATACCCTCCTTTTATAGGGCAGGGGAACGCGACAGCTGATTAAAGGAGCAAATGACGAATCTATCATAATCTCTTATTTGACAGTTGGTTAGCTTGTACATCAACGCCAAAATAAAACTGGCAAGCATCTTGCAATCTGGTTGTAAGTAATGGCGGCACTTGGGCCGATTCTTAAAAACCGGAGGCAACATGAACTTCAGACGCCTGAAATACTTCGTAAAAATTGTAGATATTGGTAGCCTGACCCAGGCTGCTGAAGTATTGCATATCGCACAACCAGCGCTCAGCCAGCAGGTTGCCACACTGGAAGGTGAGTTAAATCAACAACTTTTGATCCGTACAAAGCGGGGCGTTACGCCAACAGACGCCGGAAAAATTCTCTATACCCATGCGCGGGCCATTTTACGTCAGTGTGAACAGGCCCAACTGGCGGTGCATAACGTTGGTCAGGCATTATCGGGGCAAGTCTCGATTGGCTTTGCACCAGGAACCGCTGCGTCATCCATCACCATGCCCTTATTACAGGCGGTTCGCGCTGAATTTCCGGAGATCGTTATCTATCTTCATGAAAATAGTGGTGCAGTGCTTAACGAAAAATTGATAAATCACCAACTCGATATGGCGGTGATTTATGAGCATTCCCCTGTGGCTGGTGTATCCAGTCAGGCTTTGCTGAAAGAAGATCTTTTTCTGGTAGGTACTCAAGATTGCCCGGGGCAAAGCGTTGATGTGAATGCTATTGCGAAAATGAACCTCTTTCTCCCCAGTGATTACAGTGCTATTAGACTTCGTGTTGATGAGGCTTTTTCCCTACGGCGACTCACGGCAAAAGTTATTGGTGAAATTGAGTCTATTGCCACGCTTACCGCAGCGATTGCCAGCGGCATGGGCGTTGCAGTATTACCCGAATCGGCCGCGCGTTCGTTATGTGGCGCAGTAAATGGGTGGATGTCACGCATTACCACTCCTTCCATGAGTCTCTCTTTGTCATTAAATTTACCCGCCAGAGCGAACTTATCGCCACAGGCACAGGCAGTGAAAGAGTTGTTAATGTCAGTGATTAGTTCTCCAGTGATGGAAAAAAGGCAGTGGCAATTGGTGAGCTAAGTGTTATATCGGAATGGAATAAGATGCGGGTTTTTATTATTTGTTATGCCGGGCATTAGACTTTAACAATAACGGGAAATCTGAACTGCCCGGAGTTTACCGTGAATTTCCAACAACTAAAGATAATCCGCGAGGCTGCACGTCAGGATTACAACCTGACAGAGGTTGCGAATATGCTTTTTACCTCACAGTCAGGCGTCAGCCGTCATATTCGGGAACTGGAGGATGAACTTGGCATCGAAATATTTGTTCGACGAGGTAAGCGACTGCTGGGCATGACTGAACCGGGCAAAGCATTACTGGTCATTGCAGAACGTATTCTGAATGAAGCCAGTAATGTTCGTCGGCTTGCAGACCTGTTTACCAACGATACGTCTGGCGTTCTCACTATTGCAACGACGCATACTCAGGCACGTTATAGCTTGCCAGAGGTCATTAAAGCTTTTCGCGAACTTTTCCCGGAGGTTCGGCTCGAGCTAATCCAGGGGACGCCACAGGAAATTGCGACATTGTTGCAAAATGGCGAAGCTGATATTGGTATCGCCAGCGAGCGTTTGAGTAATGACCCGCAGCTCGTCGCCTTCCCGTGGTTTCGTTGGCACCATAGTTTGCTTGTTCCACACGATCATCCCTTGACGCAAATTTCACCATTGACGCTGGAATCAATAGCGAAGTGGCCGTTAATCACTTACCGACAGGGGATTACGGGGCGCTCACGTATTGATGACGCATTTGCCCGCAAAGGTTTGCTGGCAGATATTGTATTAAGTGCGCAGGATTCTGATGTCATTAAAACCTATGTTGCTCTTGGGCTTGGGATCGGATTAGTTGCCGAACAATCCAGCGGCGAACAAGAGGAAGAGAATTTAATCCGTCTGGATACGCGGCATCTTTTCGATGCTAATACTGTCTGGTTGGGACTGAAGCGAGGACAACTTCAGCGTAACTATGTCTGGCGCTTTCTGGAACTTTGTAATGCAGGACTGTCAGTTGAGGATATCAAGCGGCAGGTGATGGAAAACAGTGAAGAGGAAATTGATTATCAGATATAGCAAAAAGCCCGCTATAAAAGCGGGCTTTTCAGAAATTTGGCTCCTCTGACTGGACTCGAACCAGTGACATACGGATTAACAGTCCGCCGTTCTACCGACTGAACTACAGAGGAATCGCTGTTGAGGCACATCTTAACGGCGAAAAATCTTTTGTCAAACCCGATTTTTAAATTCCCCAACTGTTTGCCGTTTCTATCAACAGTTTGTTGCATTTGCAGACAATTTGTTGGCGAAAATCTTTGCAGCTTTGCTGATTCTCCCTCATTATTTGAAATGTGGTTTCACTTTCTGCAATTAAGGTCGGCTTTGAATATCTCCTCTGCTTTACGCCAGGTTGTTCACGGCACTCGCTGGCACGCTAAACGCAAGAGCTACAAAGTGTTGTTCTGGCGCGAGATAACCCCGCTTGCTGTTCCTATCTTCATGGAGAATGCCTGTGTCCTGTTGATGGGTGTCCTGAGCACTTTTCTGGTCAGCTGGCTGGGAAAAGATGCGATGGCCGGCGTGGGATTGGCGGACAGCTTCAATATGGTCATTATGGCTTTTTTTGCTGCTATCGATCTTGGTACTACTGTCGTTGTGGCATTTAGTCTCGGTAAGCGGGATCGACGACGAGCGAGGGTGGCGACGCGGCAGTCATTGGTGATCATGACGTTGTTTGCCGTACTGTTGGCAACGCTTATTCATCATTTTGGCGAACAAATTATTGATTTCGTCGCGGGTGATGCCACGACAGAAGTTAAAGCACTGGCGTTGACTTATCTGGAGCTGACGGCACTCAGTTATCCAGCAGCTGCCATCACTTTGATTGGTAGCGGGGCACTTCGTGGTGCAGGGAATACGAAAATACCGCTACTGATTAACGGTAGCCTGAATATTCTTAATATTATTATTAGCGGCATATTGATTTACGGCCTTTTCTCCTGGCCGGGACTGGGATTTGTCGGGGCTGGGTTGGGTTTAACCATTTCTCGTTATATTGGCGCAGTTGCAATTTTGTGGGTGCTGGCGATTGGTTTTAATCCTGCGCTAAGGATTTCGTTAAAGAGCTATTTTAAACCGCTGAATTTTAGCATTATCTGGGAAGTCATGGGGATTGGTATTCCAGCGAGTGTCGAATCAGTGTTATTTACCAGTGGTCGGTTATTAACCCAAATGTTCGTTGCCGGGATGGGGACCAGTGTTATTGCCGGAAATTTTATCGCGTTTTCAATTGCGGCTCTTATCAACTTACCCGGAAGTGCGCTAGGCTCTGCTTCTACGATCATTACAGGCCGAAGGTTGGGGGTAGGGCAGATAGCGCAAGCAGAGATTCAGTTGCGGCATGTGTTCTGGCTTTCCACTCTTGGATTAACGGCCATCGCCTGGCTAACGGCTCCCTTTGCCGGGGTTATGGCATCGTTTTACACCCAGGATCCACAGGTTAAACATGTCGTTGTGATTCTGATTTGGCTAAATGCTTTATTTATGCCTATTTGGTCCGCCTCATGGGTGCTACCCGCTGGATTTAAAGGTGCTCGCGATGCCCGTTACGCCATGTGGGTTTCTATGTTGAGCATGTGGGGTTGCCGGGTTGTCGTCGGTTATGTGCTGGGCATCATGCTTGGCTGGGGTGTGGTTGGTGTCTGGATGGGAATGTTTGCCGACTGGGCTGTGCGGGCCGTGCTGTTTTACTGGCGAATGGTTACTGGACGTTGGCTGTGGAAATACCCTCGATCCGAACCGCAAAAGTGTGAAAAAAAGCCAGCTGTGTCGGAATAAACGACAAAATGCAGATTATTTCAGCAAACGATTTCAAATTTAAAAAACAGGCTTTGACATTATGGG
>NZ_CAOLGM010000141.1:0-10882 GCF_948475835.1 uncultured Escherichia sp.
GTGCTGACGAGCGAGCCAGAATCTCGTTAATGAGAGATCTCAGGGTCATTGCATCTTTGTGCAGAGTGGACATGGTTTTCATTGCGTTTCCTCGGTTTATTTTATGGTACTAGCCTAGTTCAAATAGACTATATGAAATCTTGATTTACTATTAAGGCCATTGGGTTGGTGGAAGATCGTGGGTTTTTATCTGCGTATTTGCTTCCACACATTTATCATAGTCTAATTTCTCTACAGCAAGCAATAGTGATTCAGCATACATCAATCCTTGTTTGATGTTCATAACATTTATGCTTGCACTTGCGGCATCCATATCCTTTGCTGTCTCTACCATGTGCTCAAAGCTTTGAGCAATAGAGTCAACACCGTTTTTCATCCTTGTAAACACTAATTTTAGCTCATCAAGGCTTGGATTCGTTAGATCATACATCCCATGCATTCCATGTGCTTCGAATAACTCTGACAACGATCTAAGGGCGAAGTTCACAGAATCAATAACTTGGTCGTACTTTTTCTTATCAAGATCATTCATTAAAAATATAACCTTTTAACTATTTGATATTGCTGCATTTATATCAATATATGCATTTCACATATATCACCAAAACGTCTCTTCAGGCCACTGGTTACCAGCTATGTGACGATGAAGTCACGAATTTTTCAGCCACTCCCTTGCCTCGATGTCATCCAGATGACGAGATTGCTTCAGAATACCAGCCACATACTCCACCTTTGCTACTTGATGATAAGGCAACGTTATTGGCCTGTGGTCTTGGTTGATGCTTGTAAACTGGTATTCTCCATCTCTGTCATAGCCAAGAATCTTGATCATGTTGTGTCCTTCGATGGTTCTGACAAACACCTCATCACCCGGGAAGACTTTGGTGTTAGGCTCAATGAGTACATATTCTCCTGATTTTATTCTGGGCCACATGCTGTCTCCTTTCACACGAAGACCAAAGGCATCAGGATCATCGCTATAAATTTTGAGCCACCCATCGCGCTCTTCGGTCATCTCGATGGCACCATCAACACCAAGAATTGCCTCACCAACCACGCGCACTAACCCTTTTTTTAATTTGCCAACAAATGAAAGAGTATCTTCATCATTCGCTCCATTTAACGAAGTGCCGTGCTGAAGCCAAACAACATCAACGTTTAGAAATTTCGCAAGCGCATTCATTTTTTCCTGACGCGGTAAAGACTCAGCATTAAACCATTTGCTAACGCCTTTGGACGAAAGAGAAAGGGCACGGGCTATGGCCATCCCCCTACCATGTTCATCAAGACCAGCTTCTTTACAGGCTTGCGCTAGCCGCTGGGCGAATTCTTTGCGCACTTTTTCATTCTGAACCATGAGTACGATACTAAAGCACTTGCAAAAACTTTCAGTTCAACCATAATACGTACTGAAAGTACGAAAAAGGATATTCCTATGCAAAATCTTGATGAGCCGATTAAAGGTGTCGGCATCCCTGAAGTTGCGAAGGCTTGTGGAGTTAGCGAAAGGGCTGTCTATAAGTGGCTCAAAAACGGCTTCCTCCCTAAGACTGAGTTTTTTGGGAAAACTAAATACGCATCAAAAATCGAAGAGATTTCTGGTGGCAAATATCAAGCAAGCGAAATGCTTGAAATAAGCAAAAAGAACCTTCTGGCTGCATAAGTAACACCGCTCTTTATCAATCTGCACCGCCGACAACGCGGTAACTAATTAAGCACTCATCGAAAGATGAGTATTAGTGATTATTTACCTATGGAAATAGTAAGAAATGGAACAAACAAGTTACAGCAAACTATCACAGCGCGACGTTGATCGCGCAGAAACAGATTTACTCATCAACCTGTCAACGCTTACCCAGCGCGGTCTGGCAAAGATGATTGGCTGTCATGAATCGAAGATAAGCAGAACGGACTGGAGATTTATTGCTTCGGTCTTGTGTGCTTTCGGAATGGCATCAGACATCAGTCCGATTAGCAGGGCTTTTAAGTATGCGCTTGATGAAATCACAAAGAAAAAATCCCCGGCCGCCACCGAGGATTTTAAGCAAATTGATATGCAATTCTGAGGGAATTACTGGATCAATCCACAGGAGTAATTATGACAAAACGTCGTAAGAAATACCAGGAAAAAGAAGAGATTCGACACCCTGATTCACCTGAGGGATTAGTGGTAGCCGCAGCAAATAACAGGACGTTCGCAGAGCGCCTTGTTGGTGTTTACAGACTAGCCAAAGCAGGAGTGAAACATGGGTGTCGTTAAGTTAGCTGATTACAGGCATAACCCTGTACAACATCAGGAGGCATCCAGTATGGGGTATGTCTCTATACACCGCCAGTTTATGGACAGCAGGCTCTATAAGGACTCTCAGGCAGTACATCTTTGGCTTCACTTAATCCTCAAGGCTAATCACGAATCTACTGTCGTCAATACGGATATCGGGCCGATAACTGTTGATCGCGGTCAGATGATAACTGGACGCCCGTCGCTGGTCAGAGAAACATTCATCCCAGACAACAAAGTTCGGAGCTTATTACGGACTTTTGAGTCGAAAGGGATGCTTAATATTTGCTCGATGGGGAAGAAATTTAGCCTGTTTACAATCGTTAAATATGACGATTTTCAGGCAAAAAATTGTCCAACGGTTGTCCAACGGTTGTCCAACGCAAACACCAGTAATGGCGCGGCTCTCAGCGGAGATTGTCCAACGGTTGTCCAACGGTTGTCCATAAACAATAATATAAATAATATCTCTAATACTGACGTATTAGAGAGTACCGCAGCAGACAAAAAGTCTGACAAGAAAAAACCTTCCGTTAGCTGTCAGGATGTTGTCGATGCTTACCACGAAATCCTTCCTGAAGCGCCAAAAATCCGCGCACTGAATGACAAGCGTAAAAACCAGATCCGAACGTTCTGGCGCAAAGCCGGAGTGATAACCCGCCAGCTTGACGGGCATGGGTTCACGATGCAGGACTGGAGAAATTATTTGAGCTACGTAGGCGAAAATTGCCGATGGATGTTCGAAGAGCGTCCAAACCATCAACGCGGAACCGTCTGGCACAAAAAGGGATTTGATTTCCTGCTTAACGACAATACCTACCTGAAAGTTCGTGAGGGTGAACACGATGACCGATAATTTTTATGCGCCGCCCCATAGCATCGAGGCAGAGCAGGCGGTGATTGGTGGATTGCTTCTGGATGATGACAGCAGTGAGCGCGTCCAGAAAGTTCTGGCGATGCTGAAGCCTGATTCATTTTACAGCCGACCACACAAAATCCTTTTCGAAGAAATAACCAGAATGCACCGGGAGCAAAAGCCAGTAGATGGCCTGACGCTTTTCGATGAACTGGAGCGTAAATCGTTAACGGCGTCTGTTGGCGGTTTTGCTTATATCGCTGAGATCGCAAAGAACACGCCAAGCGCAGCAAACATCGTTGCTTATGCAATGCAGGTTCGCGAAACCGCAATGGAACGCTACGCCATCAACCGCATGACTGAAGCGACGGAATTGCTCTATTCCCGCAACGGAATGACTGCAACGCAGAAGTACGAAGCTATTCAGGCGATTTTCACGCAACTGACAGACCATGCAAAAACCGGATCGCGTCGCGGCCTTCGCTCATTTGGTGAGGTCATGGAAGACTGGGTTAGCGACCTTGAGAAGCGATTTGACCCGTCAGGCGAACAACGAGGAATGAGCACAGGGATCCCATCGCTGGACAGGATGCTGTCACCGAAAGGTCTGGTGAAAGGCTCTCTGTTCGTCATTGGCGCTCGCCCTAAGATGGGGAAAGCGCAACCGCTTAATTCACGCATTTTGCTTGCTGATGGTTCATGGACAACATTTCGTGACGTATGTGTTGGAGATTCCCTAGCATCAGTGGATGGACAACCATCATTCGTGTCTGGAGTTTTTCCTCAAGGGGAGCGAGATATTTACCGAGTTACGTTCTCTGACGGAAGAACCGTTGATTGCGCGGATGATCATTTGTGGGAAATTCATAGTAACCGTATTACCGGTGGCGTTGATGTTGTAGACACCTGCCGCCTACGGGACATGATGGAATGCGTTCGCTATCAAAGCCGCATTCATGTTCCTGGTATTAGCGGTGACTTCGGATTGCCTGTTGATTTAGGGATTAGCCCATGGCTGTTAGGTGCGTTACTTGGCGATGGAAATCTTGCAGGTACGCCACGAATCAGCATGACGGAACCATACATCATTGAGCGAGTAAGATCTGAAGTGGGTGACGATATTGAAGTCAGGCATGTTTCTGGCTGCGATTACTCCCTATCTCACAAGTTTAGCCGCAAATTATCTCTTACGCGGGTTATGCAACGGCTTGGTATCTACGGCCGGATGTCAGAGATTAAAATTATCCCGGATATTATTTTTTCTGCTGATAAGCAAACTCGTATTGATGTTCTATGCGGATTACTTGAAACCGATGGTTGGGTTGAAGGAAATAATGCCCTGCGCTTTAGCTCGGCAAGCAAGTTCCTGTCAGATGGTGTAAAGCGGCTGGTGCATTCTCTTGGTGGCGTGTGTCGTATGACAACCAAACAGGAGCCGAAATTCAGTTATAAGGGAGAAATGCGCAAAGGTATGGATGCCCATATTTGCGCAATCAGGTTGCCTGATGAGGTTCTATCACACATAAAATCTCCACGCCTGAAGCAAAAATTCACTGCAAAACGCATCAAAACAAGTGCGCCTGTTATCACGTCGGTTGAGTATATTGGACGTGAAGAGTGCATTTGCATCATGGTATCCCACGAGAGACATTTGTATGCAACTGACGGATACATTCTAACCCACAACACCACGCTATACAGCCAGATGGCAATCAATTGCGCAGTGCATGAGAAAAAGCCCGCTCTGATGTTCAGCCTTGAAATGCCAGGTGATCAGATACTGGAAAAACTGGTAGGGCAGAAGTCTGGTGTTAACCCGAATATTTTTTACCTTCCGGCGACAAATGACGCCGATGACGGCTATCAGGGTGATTACGATGGTGACTTCAACAGGGCGATCGAAACAGCCAATCGCTTGAGTGAAATCGACATGCTTTACATCGACGACACGCCGGGATTATCTCTGGCTCAAATCGTCAGCGAAAGCCGTCGAATCAAGCGAGAAAAAGGATGTGTTGGCATGATTCTGGTCGATTACCTGACACTAATGACCGCTGAGAAGGCCGATCGCAACGACCTTGCTTACGGCATGATCACCAAAGGACTGAAGAACCTTGCCAAAGAGCTTGATTGCGTTGTTGTGCTTCTGACACAGCTTAACCGCGCACTGGAAAGCCGAACCAATAAACGCCCATTACCAAGTGACTCACGAGATACAGGGCAGATTGAACAGGATTGCGATTATTGGGTCGGGATCCATCGTGAAGGCGCTTTTGATGACAGTGTTCCACCTGGGGAAACTGAACTAATCCTTCGTCTCAATCGTCATGGCAATACCGGCACGGTGTATTGCATTCAGGCAAATGGCTCTATTTATGACACAGACCAACAGTCCGCTGAAATGCGCCGCCGTGAACGCGAGGAACCGCAATCCAAGAAGAAAGGAGGATTCTGATGACCATCTACATCACTGAGCTAATAACAGGGGCTATTTACACAGTAGCCCTTTTTTATTGGATTAAGAACGAGGGGGATCCTGGTGGACACCGTTAACGGAATGTGTTCAGACGCACCGCGTGCCAAAAAATGTAAATGCGGAAAATCACCGACAATATTCGACATGGAGAACGGATGCCAAATCTACTGCGCTAACCACGCTGCTGTGGCTGCCGCGAATTATCGCAGTGCGGTAACGGAGTGGAATAACCTGAAATCTGTTAGAGATGGAAGTCATGAATCTTGACGAGCAAGATGCACAAACTATTAGCTCATACATAAGGGCATCAAGACCAGATTACAAAGGTCCGGTATTCGTAGATTTATCTCGCCTTGAGGAGATTTACATGTGGGAAGCAAAGCTACGTACGCATCTTTTTATTCGCAAGATGACTAGCAACATTACAAAACCAATGTAACTGGAGAGGTGAATATGAGCACACTAGCAGACCTTATTCATGCCGATATGGCGGAAGATGGAGCAAGGCGTAATAGGTACTGGAAATCATCAATCCTTCCAGTTTGTGAAAGATTCAACCACAGGCCAAAACCAAAACGTAGTCGAAGAGACAAGGTGTTGAAAAAACTCATGCAAATTAACATGGCTGGTTTTGTCAGATTCGTGAGTGAAACGATTAACGGGGATTGATATGGACGATAACTTAGAGAGATTTGAAGATTGGTGCGCTGATGAACTTGGTGTCTCCGCTTGCTTCATTCGACAAATGCGAAGCAAGAATATTTTGGGCGTGATTGTGTATAAACGAGTTGAAATAAACAAGAGATACAGGGCTTGGATGGCCGCAGTTCGCGCTGCTGGAGTCAAAGTGAAGGAGTAACGATGAAGCAAACAATCTTCCTCCGAAGTAAGCAACAACAGCAAGCCGCAATAAATGCCATCCTCTCAACTCCTCTCGATAAAGACAAGCCAGTCACCATCCGCATTACTGACTACAAGCGCAACCTTGACCAGAACGCAAAATTTCACGCGATGGTCGCAGATATCGCTAGGCAAGTTCAGTGGCGCGATAAATGGTTAAAACCAGAACAATGGAAGGTTTTGTTGATCAGCGGTCATGCAGTGGCAACAAAGCAGGAAGCTGATGTTTTGCCCGGCCTTGAAGGTGAATACGTCAACATTCGCGAAAGCAGCGCACAGATGAGCGTGAAGCGCATGGCAAGCCTGATTGAGTACACGACAGCATGGGCTATTGGTCAGGGTGTCAGATTTACAGACAGGAGGTACGAATGAGACGACAGCGACGAAGTATCACCGACATAATCTGTGAAAACTGCAAATACCTTCCAACGAAACGCTCCAGAAATAAACGCAAGCCAATCCCAAAAGAATCTGACGTAAAAACCTTCAACTACACGGCTCACCTGTGGGATATCCGGTGGCTAAGACATCGTGCGAGGAAATGACAATGCTTTTAATTCAACCTGGATTTGGCCTTAGCATCAAAAAAGGGCACATGTTTGGCGAGAAAGAGTCTCAACGAAAAATGGTGTCTATCCAGTTGCCATTTATCAGTATTTATTGGCTAAACAGGGAGGCAACAAATTATTGGTATACATGCGCCAGAGCAGCATTTAACGACCCTGACTGGTTTGTGAAAAACCACCACGCAGTTCGTCAGGCAAAGAGAAAGGCCAATACGACATACATGAAGGCATATCGAAAAGCATGGAAAGAACACCGCGATCGATACCAGCAAGACATGGAAAAGCTTGAATCAGAAAACATGGAATTAAGACGAAAGCTTGGTGAAGCAAAACGAGACATTGATGCTTACAAGCGACTTTTTAATGGTGAAAGCCATGCTTAGTCCATCCCAATCTCTTCAATACCAGAAAGAAAGCGTCGAGCGGGCTTTAACGTGCGCTAACTGCGGTCAGAAGCTGCATGTGCTGGAAGTTCACGTGTGTGAGCACTGCTGCGCAGAACTGATGAGCGATCCTAATAGCTCGATGCACGAGGAAGAAGACGATGAATGAGTTAATAAATGGCAATGCCATCAAAATGACAAGCATTGAAATTGCTGAGTTGGTTGGTAAGCGTCATGACAATGTGAAACGTACCATCGAAACGCTGGCTAAAAATGGTGTTATCCGACTTCCTCAAATTGAGGATTGTGGAAGAATCAATGGGTTAGGCTTAAATCAAAGTTTTTGTGTGTATGTATTCGAAGGCGAACAAGGAAAGCGAGACAGTATTGTCGTTGTAGCCCAGTTGTCGCCGGAATTCACCGCTCGTCTTGTTGACCGTTGGCGAGAGCTTGAAGAAACTGCGGTTAATATCCCCAAAACGTTACCGGAAGCGTTGCGCCTTGCTGCTGATCTTGCTGAGCAGAAAATGCAACTGGAAAACCAGCTCGCAATTGCCGCACCTAAAGTTGAGTTTGCCGATCGAGTTGGCGAGGCCAGCGGAATTTTGATTGGAAACTTTGCAAAGGTTGTCGGTATTGGTCCAAACAAACTGTTTGCGTGGATGCGCGATCACAAAATACTTATTGCTTCAGGTTCCCGGCGCAATGTGCCAATGCAGGAATATATGGAGCGCGGCTATTTCACAGTGAAAGAAACAGCGGTCAACACAAATCACGGAATACAGATATCGTTCACCACAAAAATCACCGGGCGTGGCCAACAGTGGCTGACCAGAAAGCTGCTCGATAACGGAATGCTGAAAGTAACAGGGGAGGCTGCTTAATGGCTAACCTACGCAAAGAAGCGCGCGGAAGAGAATGCCAGGTACGTATTTACGGCGTATGCAATGGCAATCCTGAAACCACAGTTCTGGCACATTACCGGATGGCTGGAATTTGCGGAACGGGAATGAAGCCTGACGACCTGATCGGCGCATGGGCTTGTAGCGCGTGTCACGATGAAATCGACCGACGCACCCATAACCTCGACAACAAAGACGCCAGACTTTACCACCTCGAAGGCGTAATCAGGACGCAGGCGATACTGCTGAAGGAGGGGAAGATTAAGTCATGAACGAATATCAGTTTGTGCTTCCATACCCGCCGTCGGTGAACACCTACTGGCGAAGACGGGGAAGCCAATACTACATCAGCGATAAAGGCCAGAAATACCGAAAAGACGTTCAGCAAATCATCCGCCAACTCAAGTTAGATATTTTCACCAAATCACGACTCCGCATCAAAGTCATCGCAGACGTTCCAGACTCCCGCCGCCGAGACCTCGATAACATCCTGAAAGGTTTACTCGACTCCCTTATCCACGCCGGATTTGCGGAAGACGACGAGCAATTCGATGACATTCGCGTAATTCGTGGCGTGAAAGTACCAGGCGGAAGGCTTGGAATAAAAATCACCGAACTGGAGAACGCATGAACGCCACAATTCAAACGATACCAGAGCTTCTTATCCAGACACGAGGCAATCAGACCGAAGTGGCAAGGATGCTTTCCTGCGCAAGAGGAACAGTGCTCAAGTACAACCGAGACAGCAAAGGCGAGCGTCATGTAATAGTTAACGGCGTCCTGATGGTCAAACACGGCAAGAGGGGAAGACGATGAGACTCGAAAGCGTAGCTAAATTTCATTCGCCAAAAAGCCCGATGATGAGCGACTCACCACGGGCTACGGCTTCTGACTCTCTTTCCGGTACTGATGTGATGGCTGCTATGGGGATGGCGCAATCACAAGCCGGATTCGGAATGGCTGCATTCTGTGGTAAGCACGAACTCAGCCAGAACGACAAACAAAAGGCTATCAACTATCTGATGCAATTTGCACACAAGGTATCGGGGAAATACCGTGGCGTGGCAAAGCTTGAAGGAAATACTAAGGCAAAGGTACTGCAAGTGCTCGCAACATTCGCTTATGCGGATTATTGCCGTAGTGCCGCGACGCCGGGCGCAAGATGCAGAGATTGCCACGGTACAGGCCGTGCGGTTGATATAGCCAAAACGGAGCAGTGGGGGAGAGTTGTTGAGAAAGAATGCGGAAGATGCAAAGGTGTCGGCTATTCAAGAATGCCAGCAAGCGCCGCATATCGCGCTGTGACGATGCTAATCCCAAATCTTACCCAACCCACCTGGTCACGCACTGTTAAGCCGCTGTATGACGCTCTGGTGGTGCAATGCCACAAAGAAGAGTCAATCGCAGACAACATTTTGAATGCGGTCACACGTTAGCAGCATGATTGCCACGGATGGCAACATATTAACGGCATGATATTGACTTTTTGAATAAAGTTGGGTAAATTTGACCCAACGATGGATAAATGCACTCGTTAAATAAAGCCCTGAGTTAATAGCTCGGGGCTTTTTGCGTTTTAAGCACGGCCTTTCTGAAAGCACATCAAACCAAATACCAGACAGACAAAAATAATCACCTTATCCGCTGTGGCTACGGTGCGGTGTGCTTTGCATAAAAGAAAACCAGCTCAATGGCTGGCTTCGTGAAAGCGGGTGGCAAGAGGTTGCGCTAACAACCTCCTGCCGTTTTGCCCGTGCATATCGGTCACGAACAAACCTGATTACTAAACACAGTAGCCTGGATTTGTTCTATCAGTAATCGACCTTATTCCTAATTAAATAGAGCAAATCCCCTCAATGAAGGGGTAGAGCATGTACCGTATGGACAAAATCAGAGAATGGTTCAGTTACAGCTTCGGAGGACTGACTGCGATGGGTGGCATTCTCTCCCTGAATGACTGGGCTGTCATCATTGGTATTCTTTGTACTGTCGGCACATTTGGCATCAACTGGTACTACAAGCGCAAAGAGCGCGAGGACAGATTGAATGGCAATGTCACCGGCACTACGAAATAGCGTAATAGCGGCGATAAGTGGCGGGGCTATTGCTATAGCATCTGTGTTAATCACTGGACCGAGTGGTAACGATGGTCTGGAAGGTGTCAGCTACATACCATACAAAGATATTGTTGGTGTATGGACTGTATGTCACGGACACACTGGAAAAGACATCATGCTCGGTAAAACGTATACCGAAGCAGAATGCAAAGCTCTCCTGAATAAAGACCTTGCCACTGTTGCCAGACAAATTAACCCGTACATCAAAGTCGATATACCGGAAACAACGCGCGGCGCTCTTTATTCGTTCGTCTATAACGTGGGCGCAGGCAATTTCAGAACATCGACGCTTCTTCGCAAAATCAACCAGGGCGATATCAAGGGTGCGTATTACCGTGAAGGAGATCGGTGAGTAACATCGATGGAGATCGGTTCGTGTCACTTTCACAGAACCGTTTTTA
>NZ_CAOLGM010000142.1:0-10838 GCF_948475835.1 uncultured Escherichia sp.
GCAGGTATTAAAGCCTCATTCAGCAGTACGTTAAGCGGGCATTTCGGGGTGGGGTATAGCCATGGTGCCGGTGTGGAGTCCCCGTGGAACGCGGTGGCTGGTGTGAACTGGTCGTTCTGACCATCAACGATTAAACTGCGCTTCGGCGCAGTTTTCGTTTACAGGATGTTGAAAGAGAAAATTCTGGGGCAAAAAAAGCCCGCCAGTTACGGCGGGAAACCTCATCCTATGGGAGAACAATGAATAATGAAATTGCGGGGTTATCATCTCCCAGTATATCCACACTAACAACAGGGTTATTTACTCAACCAGGCATAAACATTTTGTTCTGTGCGTGGGAACAGCCTTAAGGTGTAAAGGGGGAGGTGGAAATAGCAATGAGGAGTATCAGCAAGAATACTCGCCGCTTTACCACAACGTGGATGAGAGGGATGAAAAACTCAAGGCAGAAATGACTCTGCCTTGAAGATAAATGCGTTTTTACAGCGGGCTTATTTCAGCTCTTCTGCTTCCGGTAAGGTCACGTTCAGCTCAAGAATAGAAATATCGCCATCTTTTTGCTCAAGCTGTACGGTTACCATCTCAGGATCAATTTGTACGTATTTACAAATGACCTCAAGAATATCTTTACGCAACTGCGGCAGATAATGCGGTTCTGCATCGCTGCGACGGCGTTCAGCAACAATAATCTGCAGCCGTTCTTTTGCAATGTTGGCTGTGTTTTTCTTCCGCGAGAGAAAGAAATCGAGTAATGCCATAACTTATCCTCCGAACAAGCGTTTGAGGAAGCCTTTCTTCTCTTCTTCAATGAAGCGGAAAGGACGTTCTTCTCCCAACAGACGTTCTACGGTATCTGCGTAGGCTTTACCCGCATCGGCGTTAATGTCGAGAATGACCGGTTCACCCTGGTTAGAGGCGCGCAATACTGATTGATCCTCTGGGATCACGCCGACGAGTTTGATGCGCAGGATCTCCAGCACATCTTCCATGCTCAGCATGTCACCTCTGCTTACGCGGCCTGGGTTATAGCGCGTTAACAGCAGGTGCTCTTTAATAGGCTCTTCGCCATTTTCTGCGCGGCGTGATTTCGACGCCAGAATGCCTAAAATACGGTCAGAGTCGCGTACTGAGGAGACTTCCGGGTTGGTGGTAATAATGGCTTCGTCTGCAAAATAGAGTGCCATTAACGCACCGGTTTCAATCCCTGCCGGGGAGTCACAAACGATAAATTCAAAATCCATCGCTTTCAGATCATCAAGAACTTTGGCGACCCCTTCACGGGTGAGGGCATCTTTATCGCGTGTTTGCGATGCCGGAAGAATATAGAGATTTTCAGTACGCTTATCTTTAATTAACGCCTGATTTAGCGTTGCATCGCCCTGAATGACGTTGACGAAATCGTAAACGACCCGGCGTTCACAACCCATAATCAGGTCGAGATTACGCAGGCCGATATCAAAATCTATCACGACAGTTTTCTTTCCCTTCTGGGCCAAACCAGTGGCGATGGCCGCGCTGGAGGTTGTCTTACCAACACCCCCTTTGCCCGAAGTAACAACAATAATGCGTGCCATAGAAATTCCTTGTTAAAAAGGGATCAATTTAACGGTTGAACGGTCAAAGCGTTTTCGACTAACTGCAGTCGCGCCGCTTTGCCATAAAATTCTGCTGGGATTTGATCACTCAGCCAGTATTCACCTGCGATGGACACCAGTTCCGCCATCAGGTTCGTACAAAATATTTGCGTTTCCCGGTCACCACTTGCCCCTGCAAGCGCACGACCGCGCATCATGCCATAGACATGAATGTTCCCATCGGCAATCAATTCGGCCCCAGCGCTAACGTGGCTTGTAACAATCAGATCACATTGTGGAGCATAAATACGCTGACCGGAACGCACCGGGGTATCTATTAAACGCGTTTTTGTGACCGGCGTTGTATTTTGCGCTGGAGCCTGTGGTGCGGGAGCTGGACGCGGCGCTTTTTCCTTTCCTTCCGTCAGGATAGGCAGCCCCATCTTTTCAATTTCGGCTTTAAGTTGCGCATCTTTGCAGCCACTTACGCCAATAACCCGCAAACCGGTTGCCGAAACCGCCTTATGCATCGCTGACCAGTTTACCGGGTCTTCCAGTGCACTGACGTTGAGTACAACGGGGGCATGTTTTAAAAATGCGGGGGCCTGAGCGATTTTGTCTTCCAGCGCCTGATGGATAACCTTAGGTTCTGCCTCATGCAGATGAACCACAGATAAAGTGAAGCTACTGCCTTTAAGCTCGATTGGCGTGTTTGACATCCTGGCCTTACTCAATTAGCTATTAATCATCGCCAGCGCGCGATGATGTTCCGAAGACTATAAGGCATGTTATAGTCTGGATTATATTGAGGCAAGTCACCCTCCCATTTATTCAGAGTAAAAGTCTATTCTGTGATAAATGGCGCTGATTCATAGCTTAAAAAATACCCTTGTCAATCAACCCATTGCCGTCGTACTTTTGATTGTTCTTATTTACGCTTCCTTTTTCCGCACCCTAATCGTGACAGCATCTCCAGACCTGTTTAAATATCCAGTATTGAGGCAAGTGTATTTTTTCACCACGCCAGGCTTTCTTAACTTTCCATTTTTTGCGGCATCATTAAAGAACAGATACCCGTTATCTTAATATCCGCCACAGAATTGCTCTATCATAGAAACCGCAGAAGACGTCTGATACTTCTGTCAGGTCATCGTAACTCGTCCAGGTCAGCGGTTTTGATTACGGATTGATGATGAAATGAGCATAAGTGTTGTACGGTTGGATTATCAGGATGTGCTATGAATATGATGCGTATTTTTTATATCGGATTGTCAGGTGTGGGGATGATGTTCTCATCAATGGCGTCTGGACATGACGCTGGCGGACTTCAATCTCCGGCGTGCGGCGTTGTTTGCGACCCGTATATTTGTGTGAACTCAGATGGCATTTCCCCAGAGTTAACAAGGAAATATCTCGGCGAAAAAGCCGCTGAAAACTTACAATCATTACAAGGCTACGATCCCAGCGAATTTACATTCGCTAACGGTGTATTTTGCGATGTTAAAGAAAAATTATGTCGTGATGATCGTTATTTTGGTGTGGATGGTAAGCGGAGTGGAAAAATCAATCAAATCACCACAAAGATGTTATTTATGTGTCGTGAGTGATGCCTTGTTTACATTATGTTCTATTCGGCATTGTCTGCTATTCGTCATTAACCTCTTGAGCGACAGAGAGGAGTGGGGCGTTAACGTTTATGACGGGGAGAGTCCCCGTCGGTTGACATTTACTTAATTTGAATATCGACGTTATATTTTTTAGTTTTGTTTTTACGGGCGTCGTTTCGGGTTTGCAGCACTCGCAGCTCATATTTGCCAGAAGCAGGGAGTGAGTATTGTCCGTGACTATCGAGTTCTGGTGAATATCTGGATAAATCAACTGAATCATCGATTCCTGGCCCGAAGAGGTAAGTATCAGCGCCTTCATTAGAGATACTCACATGCACTTTCTGACCTTTTTTGGCATAGAAGGTATATGTATCGTAATCGTATCCCTTTATTTCGCCGGAGTACTGAGCGCTGCTATGGCCTTTGCTGAACTCAACATTGACATTCTTACCCGCAGCAAAGCTCGTGGAGGTTAGCAGTGCAAGCAGCAATACAGCCTTACTGATGCTCTTGATTTTCATTGGTAGTCTCCTGTTCAGAATGAGTACGATGAACTGTTATAATATAACAATCCCTTACGGGAGAATTCCAGTGGCTTTTCTGCGTTCGGTAAAATCCCGGCGCGGCATTTTTTGCCGGGGGGATTACTTATAAAGGGGCATGGACTCAACAAACCGTAGAAATCTACAGCTGGCTGGCTTGTGGCGCGGGTTTCATTGATGTTAGCTTATGCCAAAACCTGGCATCTTAAAGAGTAAAAGTATGTTTTGTGTGATTTATCGAAGCAGCAAGCGTGACCAGACCTATTTATATGTCGAAAAAAAAGACGATTTTTCGCGTGTTCCTGAGGAACTGATGAAAGGTTTTGGTCAGCCTCAGTTAGCGATGATTCTGCCGTTGGATGGGCGGAAGAAACTGGTCAATGCTGATATTGAAAAGGTTAAACTGGCATTAACCGAGCAAGGTTACTATTTGCAGTTACCGCCACCACCCGAAGATTTGCTGAAGCAACATCTTTCCGTCATGGGGCAGAAAACAGACGACACTAACAAATAACCGATATCCGGCGGTGGCATTATCTTTGTCGGCGCGGGTTTTCATATCCACGATAAGGTGAGGGGAACGTTATGTATCAACATCACAACTGGCAAGGTGCGCTGCTGGATTATCCGGTGAGTAAAGTAGTCTGTGTTGGCAGTAACTATGCCAAACATATTAAAGAGATGGGCAGCGCAGTGCCCGAAGAGCCAGTGCTGTTTATTAAACCAGAAACGGCACTGTGCGATCTGCGGCAGCCATTGGCGATCCCATCCGATTTCGGTTCAGTTCATCATGAAGTCGAACTGGCGGTGTTGATTGGCGCGACGCTGCGTCAGGCTACGGAAGAGCATGTCCGCAAAGCCATTGCCGGTTATGGCGTGGCGCTCGATCTGACATTGCGTGATGTTCAGGGAAAAATGAAGAAAGCCGGGCAGCCGTGGGAAAAGGCTAAAGCGTTTGATAACTCTTGTCCGCTTTCCGGGTTTATTCCCGCGGCGGAATTTACCGGCGACCCGCAAAATACAACGCTGGGCCTGAGCGTAAACGGCGAGCAACGTCAGCAAGGTACGACTGCGGACATGATCCATAAAATTGTTCCGCTGATCGCTTATATGAGCAAGTTTTTTACCCTCAAGGCCGGTGACGTTGTGCTGACAGGCACGCCTGATGGCGTCGGCCCGTTGCAAAGCGGTGATGAGCTGACAGTCACTTTCGATGGGCATTCTTTGGCAACTCGCGTTTTGTAATACTTTTTGCCGCCTGAAAGCGGCGGCAAAACTTGCATCGCTGTGCCAGACTGGTTATAAGGTGCGTTTTAACGTAATGGCGGAACACCTGATGAGCGATGTATCTTTCTGGCAAAGTAAAACCCTGGACGAAATGAGCGATGCGGAATGGGAGTCGTTGTGTGATGGTTGCGGTCAGTGTTGCCTGCATAAACTGATGGATGAAGACACCGACGAAATCTACTTCACTAACGTCGCCTGTCGCCAGCTCAATATTAAAACCTGTCAATGTCGGAACTACGAACGTCGTTTCGAGTTTGAACCCGACTGCATTAAATTAACCCGTGAAAATCTGCCAACATTCGAATGGCTGCCAATGACCTGCGCTTATCGTTTGCTGGCGGAAGGTAAAGATTTACCTGCGTGGCATCCGCTACTTACTGGTTCGAAAGCGGCAATGCATGGTGAACGTATCTCTGTGCGTCATATCGCAGTGAAAGAATCAGAAGTGATTGACTGGCAGGATCATATCTTAAATAAACCTGACTGGGCGCAGTGATAAATTTAATAGATGTTGATGGGGGCTTTCTTAATATACGTCTGGATGCTCGCCATTTCGTAGCCCTGTTTTTGAAAGCGCTCTGTCATAATGAGAGTTACCCGATACCTTATTATCAACAGGTAACTCTCAATCTTTAAAAAACGTCTGTGTTTTTAAATGTGATAAACCTTATACCTTGAGTACATGGAGAGAATAATCGCTTATCAGACTTCAGGTACCTCAAAGAGTGTCTTTTTACCGTGTCTTTTCTGATACTCATTACAGGTGTTAATCATTTTTTTGGCCGCTTCTTTTAGCAAAGAAAGCATTAAATCATCATAATCAACATAGAATCTGGTTGTTTCAGTTTCCGTTTTTATCTCCCCGATGGCGGCTATTTCGGTGGTTAATTTCAATTTGGCGGCATCGATATCTTTATTCGCTTGTTTAACCGTGTTAGACAGGGTGGTAAAGAAACTCTGCACAGATTTTAACTTGTTCTTCAATTCTGGGATCAGTTTCCCTTCAACTACGCCCGCAGCAATAGAATAGGAAATGATTAATCCAAATGGACCAGCGACGACACCGGCTGCGGCACCGGCATACGCTTCCTTCCTGATTTTATCTACCTGTGACTGGAAATAGCTGCTTTTTTCTGAAAAATCATTGGTTAACTGGCTATCTAACGCCAGCAGTTTCCCGGAAGCGTTGTTGAAACTTTGTGAGCTTACCAGCAGGGATTTTTGCGCTTCATTCAGCTTCGTGATGCCGTCATCCAGTACCTTAATGAGAATGTCTTTCTGGGCGGATGCTTTCTTCTCATTGTACTCATCAAATAGCAAAATATACGCTGCGAGCAATTGCGTCGCAACACCACACCATTCATACACTGTTTGGGTTGCTTCAAAATACTTATCCTGGCTATCCATAAGTAAGGTTTTAATATCGCCGACTAAAACGGAGGCTGCCTGTGAATACTCCTGTTTAAAGCGACTTAACTCTTTTATGGTTTCATCAAATGTCTGCCAGGGGATGACCTGATCGAGATATTTATTATAAAGATCTAATGCTCCATCTGCGGTTTCGATTGCGTTTTTAACTACCTCTACCGTTTTATCTGCAACGATTTCAGTCATAATCATTCGCCTCTTTAAATATATAAATTGTAATGAAACTCCTGTTTTACAACTATTAATGAATTTTACTTCATCTAATTCATAGTTAGCTGGGAGAGATGCGTCAATGTCTTTATTTCTATTAATATGATAAATATCAAACAATGTTTAATGTCATTATGGCGAATGCTTCTATTCTATTTTTTAGCCGGGTGATATTTTTCATTTCTGCTGGATGAGCGTCGTCGCCAGAAGGCCACGTGAGCACAGGATAAGAGAACGAAAAATCAGCAGTCTATGCAGCGACAAATATTGATAGCCTGAATCAGTATTGATCTGCTGGCAAGAACAGACTACTGTATATAAAAACAGTATAACTTCAGGCAGATTATTATGTTGTTTATCAAGCCTGCGGATCTCCGCGAAATTGTGACTTTTCCGCTATTTAGCGATCTTGTTCAGTGTGGCTTTCCTTCACCGGCAGCAGATTACGTTGAACAGCGCATCGATCTGAATCAACTGTTGATCCAGCATCCCAGCGCGACTTACTTCGTCAAAGCAAGTGGTGATTCTATGATTGATGGTGGAATTAGTGACGGTGATTTACTGATTGTCGATAGCGCTATTACCGCCAGCCATGGTGATATTGTCATCGCTGCTGTTGACGGCGAGTTTACGGTGAAAAAATTGCAACTACGCCCGACGGTACAGCTTATTCCCATGAACAGTGCGTACTCGCCCATTACCATCAGTAGCGAAGATACGCTGGATGTCTTTGGTGTGGTGATCCACGTCGTTAAGGCGATGCGCTGATGTTTGCTCTCTGTGATGTAAACGCGTTTTATGCCAGCTGTGAGACGGTGTTTCGCCCTGATTTATGGGGTAAACCGGTGGTTGTGCTATCGAATAATGACGGTTGCGTTATCGCCCGAAACGCTGAGGCAAAGGCGCTGGGTGTTAAAATGGGCGATCCCTGGTTCAAACAAAAAGATCTGTTTCGTCGCTGTGGCGTGGTTTGCTTTAGCAGCAATTATGAGCTTTACGCAGACATGAGCAATCGGGTGATGTCGACGCTGGAAGAACTATCGCCCCGCGTCGAGATTTACAGTATTGATGAGGCATTCTGCGATCTGACAGGTGTGCGTAATTGTCGCGATCTGACTGATTTTGGCAGAGAAATTCGCGCAACGGTGCTACAACGTACCCATCTTACTGTTGGTGTGGGGATCGCCCAGACCAAAACGTTGGCTAAGCTTGCCAATCATGCGGCAAAAAAATGGCAGCGGCAGACGGGGGGGGTGGTGGATTTATCAAATCTGGAACGCCAGCGTAAATTAATGTCTGCTCTCCCCGTGGATGACGTCTGGGGGATTGGACGGCGGATCAGCAAAAAACTGGACGCGATGGGGATCAAAACCGTTCTCGATTTGGCGGATACAGATATCCGGTTTATCCGTAAACATTTTAATGTCGTGCTCGAAAGAACGGTGCGTGAACTGCGCGGCGAACCCTGTTTGCAACTGGAAGAGTTTGCACCGACGAAGCAGGAAATTATCTGTTCCCGCTCGTTTGGTGAACGCATCACGGATTATCCATCGATGCGGCAGGCCATTTGTAGTTACGCTGCCCGGGCGGCGGAAAAACTTCGCAGCGAGCATCAATATTGTCGGTTTATCTCCACATTTATTAAGACGTCACCATTTGCGCTCAATGAACCTTATTACGGCAATAGCGCGTCGGTAAAACTGCTGACGCCCACTCAGGACAGCAGGGATATCATTAACGCTGCTACGCGATCTCTGGATGCCATCTGGCAAGCGGGCCATCGCTACCAAAAAGCGGGCGTGATGCTGGGGGATTTCTTCAGTCAGGGAGTCGCGCAGCTCAATTTATTCGATGACAACGCACCGCGCCCCGGGAGTGAGCAATTGATGACGGTAATGGATACACTGAATGCTAAAGAGGGCAGAGGAACACTCTATTTTGCCGGGCAGGGGATCCAGCAACAATGGCAGATGAAGCGTGCCATGCTTTCACCACGTTATACAACGCGAAGTTCTGATTTACTGCGGGTCAAATAAATATAGCGGCAGGAAAAAAGCGCTCCCGCAGGAGCGCTGAAGGGATTAGCGACCGAACAGGTCACGTTTTTTCGCTTTAAACGGCTGGGAAATCACCACCAGCACCGCGACAATCAGGTAAGCGATAAAAATACCGAGCAGCCACTGCGGCATTTCCAGACCTAAAAAATCCCACTGACGCTCGGCACAATCGCCAGAGGCGACAAACACTTGCGGCACCCATTTATCCAGCGGCAGCCATTCCGGGAAACGAACCATAAAATCACAGGTGGCAAACGGCGAAGGATAGAGCTGAAGCATGGTGTGCTCGTAAGTTAACTGCACACCGCGGAACGCACTATACAACCAGATAACCATCGCTACATAACGCAGCGGAGTTTTCGGGGCGATCGCGCCAATCAGCGCAGCACCCAGAACGCCGAATAACGCACAACGTTCATAAATACAGAGCACGCAAGGTTTCAGTAACATCACATGCTGGAACCACAGCGCCGTCAGTTCCAGTGCCAGAGCAGTAAACGCCATCAACAGCCACGCGCCCCGGCCTTGTGAACATTGGTTCAAAAATCGCAACATAATCATTTCCCTGCAATATGCATAGAGTGCGCAGTTTAAACCAATTCATTCGCTGCGCCACCAGGAGGCAGCAAAAATAGGAAGCAATTGGACAATTATCGGGCGAAAAGGCAAACCGGGCATTTATATGCCCGGTAAGTTGTTATCAAAGCGTTGCTATCCAGCCCATTTGCATAAACCATTCGGTTACAGGGGCAAGCGTAAACTCGACGCAGAGCAAGCCGACGAGTGTCAGTACGAGGGTGTAAGGCAGGGCCATCCACACCATGCGGCCATAAGAGAGGCGAATCAATGGCGCGAGTGCAGAGGTCAGCAGGAACAGGAACGCAGCCTGACCGTTCGGCGTAGCGACGGAGGGCAGATTGGTACCGGTATTAATGGCGACCGCCAGCAGCTCGTATTGCTTCAACGTGATAGCGCCACTTTCCATTGCCGCTTTCGCTTCGTTGATATAAATCGTCCCCACGAAGACGTTATCCGAAATGGATGACAGCAGACCGTTGAAAATATAGAACAGCGACAGCTGAGCATGTTCCGATGCCTGCAACACAAACTGAATAATTGGCGAAAACAGTTGTTGGTCGATAATCACCGCGACTACCGAGAAAAACACCGTCAACAGTGCGGTGAATGGCAGAGATTCGGTGAAGGCTTTACCGATAGCATGTTCATCGGTGACACCGGTCAATGATGTCGCCAGAATAATGACTGACAAACCAATCAAGCCAACTTCCGCCAGATGCAACGCCAGCGCAGTCACCAGCCAGACGCCAATAATCGCCTGGACAATCAGACGGATTTTATCCTGACGGGTACGCTGGTGGCGGCTTTGATCGTCAAACTGTTGCAACACTTCGCGGACTTTCTCCGGCAGCGTTTCACCGTAGCCAAACCAACGCAGCTTCTCTACCAGCAGGCAGGTTAACAGGCCACAAATCAGAACCGGAACGGTCACCGGCGACATGCGCAGGAAGAAATCGCCAAAATGCCAGCCAGCCGCTTTAGCGATGATCAGGTTCTGTGGTTCGCCCACCATGGTCATCACGCCGCCTAATGCAGTGCCGACACCGGCATGCATCATCAGGCTACGCAGAAAGCCACGGAACTGTTCCAGAACCACTTTGTAATGCTTGTCGATATGACTATCGTCTTGCAGGTCGGTATCTTCGGTACGGGAAGAGGCTACGCGGTGATAAATACCATAAAAACCGACAGCAACGCTGATCACCACCGCCACGACGGTTAAGGCATCGAGGAACGCGGAGAGGAACGCTGCCGCCACGCAAAAAGAGAGCGACAGCAGCATTTTGGAGCGAATGCTTAACAGCAAACGGGTAAATATGAACAGCAACAGCTGTTTCATAAAATAGATACCCGCCACCATAAACATCAATAACAGCAAGACTTCAAGATTTGCCGCCACCTCTTCACGGACGTGTTCCGCGCTGGTCATGCCGATGAATACCGCTTCGATAGCCAACAGACCACCGGGGAGCAGCGGGTAGCATTTCAGGGCCATCGCCAGAGTGAAAATAAATTCCGCTACCAGCAACCAGCCCGCGACGAAAGGGCTGATGA